>JALRCP010000165.1 GCA_023257325.1 Polynucleobacter sp.
TGCAAATGCATACGTTTTGCCCTTTGAGGATTTGCGCATGTCTGACGTTGAGTCAGTCGGCGGCAAGAATGCCTCACTCGGGGAAATGATTTCTCAATTGAATGCTTCTGGCGTGCGCGTTCCCACCGGTTTCGCAACGACTGCTTTGGCTTTTCGTGATTTTCTTGTCCATAACAAGCTCACTGAGCGCATCAACGATCGTTTAGATAAACTCAATGTGGATGATGTGAAAGCTTTGGCTGAGGCAGGGGCTGAAATCCGCCAATGGGTAGAGGAAGCGCCATTTCAAGATCGTCTTGAACAAGAAATCCGTCAAGCTTTTAAGGTGTTGGATGCTGATGGCAAAGGCTCTTTTGCTGTTCGTTCCTCAGCGACAGCTGAAGATTTACCCGATGCATCTTTTGCAGGTCAACAAGAATCGTTTCTAAACGTCGTTGGCATTGAGGATGTATTGCATCGTATTCGTGAAGTATTCGCATCGTTATACAACGATCGCGCCATCTCTTATCGTGTTCACAAAGGTTTTGCTCATGCTGAAGTGGCCTTATCAGCGGGCATTCAACGGATGGTTCGCTCAGATAAAGCCGCTTCTGGAGTGATGTTTACTTTAGACACTGAATCAGGCTTTGAAGAAGCCGTATTCATCACTTCCAGTTATGGTTTGGGTGAAACGGTGGTACAGGGTGCCGTGAATCCCGATGAGTTTTATGTTTTTAAACCCACTCTAGCTGCTGGCAAGTACCCAATCATTCGCAGAAGCTTGGGCTCAAAACTGATTCAGATGCAGTTCACTGCTCCAGGTGAACCTGGTCGAGTCAAAACGGTTGATGTGCCACTTGAGCAACGTAACCGATACTCCATCACTGATGAAGATGTATCAGAGTTGGCAAAGTATGCAGTAATCATTGAAAAGCATTATCAACGTCCTATGGATATTGAGTGGGGTAAAGATGGTATTGATGGCAAGATCTACATCTTGCAAGCTCGCCCCGAAACTGTGAAGAGTCAAGCGCAAGGTAAGGTTGAGATGCGCTACAAACTCAAAGGAAATTCAACAGTTCTTGCCACAGGTCGCGCGATTGGACAAAAAATTGGAACAGGTACCGTGCGTGTTGTGAAAGATGCCAGTGAAATGGATCGAGTTCAACCGGGTGATGTTTTAGTCGCAGATATGACCGACCCAAACTGGGAGCCAGTCATGAAGCGTGCGGCAGCGATTGTGACCAATCGTGGCGGGCGTACCTGTCATGCAGCAATCATCGCACGGGAATTAGGCGTTCCTGCCGTAGTCGGTTGTGGTGATGCCACGCATGTTCTCAAGGACGGTGCTGTTGTCACGGTATCCTGTGCAGAGGGTGATGAGGGTCGTATCTATGATGGCCCCATTGAAACTGAAGTGACAGAAGTAAGTCGCGGTGTTTTGCCAGAAATTCCAGTAAAAATCATGATGAACGTAGGCAATCCTCAGTTGGCCTTCGATTTCTGTCAGATTCCCAATGGTGGGGTTGGCTTAGCTCGCTTAGAGTTCATCATCAACAACAATATTGGTGTTCACCCCAAAGCGATTTTGGAGTATCCCAATATTGATTTAGATTTGAAGAAAGCAGTTGAAAGTGTGGCTCGTGGCCATGCAAGTCCAAAAGCTTTTTATGTGGATAAATTAGCTGAAGGTATTGCAACTATAGCGGCTGCTTTTTATCCCAAGCCTGTGATTGTCCGCATGTCTGACTTCAAGTCCAATGAATATAAGAAGCTCATTGGTGGTTCTCGATATGAACCAGATGAAGAAAATCCAATGCTTGGATTCCGTGGCGCATCTCGTTATATTTCTGATGACTTTGCTGAAGCATTTGCCATGGAATGTGAAGCCATGAAACGTGTTCGCAATGACATGGGACTCACCAACGTTGAGATCATGATTCCATTCGTGCGCACCGTCAATCAAGCAGAAAAGGTCATTGGGCTTCTTGGGCAACATGGCCTAAAGCGAGGGGAGAATGGCCTACGCGTGATCATGATGTGCGAGATTCCTTCTAATGCAATCTTAGCTGAGCAATTCCTAGAGTATTTTGATGGTTTCTCAATTGGCTCCAATGATTTGACTCAGTTAACCTTGGGTCTAGATCGTGATTCTGGAATGGAGTTATTGGCGATTGATTTTGATGAAAGAGATCCAGCGGTTGAGTTCTTAGTAGCCAGAGCCATTGAGACTTGCCGGGCCAAAGGGAAATACATCGGCATTTGTGGACAAGGCCCTTCAGACCACCCTGATTTTGCAAAGTGGTTGATGGATAAAGGCATTACTTCAATTTCTTTGAATCCTGATAGCGTGGTTGATACTTGGACTTTGCTGTCAAAGTAAGAAAGCTTTAGTCTCGCAGCTTGGAGCCCGAACGCATGATTCGGGCTTTTTCTATTTGCCAATCTCGATCTTTGGAGGCTTCACGTTTGTCATGCTGTTTTTTTCCTCGTCCTAAACCAATCTCACATTTCACTCGGCCTTTACTAAAGTGTAGATTGATGGGAACCAAGGTATAGCCACGCTGTTCAACTTTACCGATTAGTTTTTTGATTTCTATGGCGTTGAGTAGCAACTTTCTGGTTCGGCCTGGATCAGCCAAGACATGAGTGGACGCTGATATCAAAGGACTAATATGACAACCAATCAAAAAAATCTCAGCATCCCTAATCACAACATAAGCCTCTTTGATTTGGGCACGACCTTCCCGAATGGCTTTAACTTCCCATCCTTGTAGAACCATACCGGCTTCAAACCGTTCTTCAATGAAGTAATCAAAGAAGGCTTTTTTGTTATCAATGATGCTCATAGATATATATCGTTAGAATACGAGATTATGGCAGACGTATTTAAGACAGTCCTGATTCAACACTCTGCAGAGAGAATGTATAACTTGGTGATTGATGTCGCCAAGTATCAAGATTTCCTACCTTGGTGTGGTGGAGTAGAGATCTATGAACAAACTGAAGAAGTCTTGGACGCCAAGATTCATATCAAATTTAAAGGACTTGAACAGTTTTTCCATACTCGAAATATTAATGTCCGACCCAGTTCCATCGATATGAGCTTTGTCGATGGTCCTTTTAAAAAATTTCACGGTAACTGGCGCTTTACTCATTTGAAAGAAAATGCCTGCAAGATTGAGTTTCAGCTGCATTACGAATTTGAGAGCCTGATTTTGGAGAAAATCATTGGTCCTGTATTTGGCATGATTGCGGGGACTTTTGTAGATGGTTTTGTAAAGCGCGCCGATCAGGTCTACGGTTGCGAGACATGATCGTGATGAACATCCTCTTATGCGATGCTCGTGATGGTGAGCCTAAGCTCGTGGAAAAGGAACTTCATTTTCCCCAAGAAGTCCCAGCTACAGTAGGGCAAGCTTTGATATTACTAGGAATTGCTTCCTCTGCTAACGACCCCGTAATTGCTCGAAAAGGGTGTTATGGGGTGTTTGGGAAACGTAAAGATTGGGATAGCCCCATTTATGATGGGGACCGACTAGAACTTTACAGCGAGCTGTTAATTAACCCCATGGAAGCCAGGCGAAAAAAGGCCAACAAGAACCTAGATGCCAAGCTACAAGCCAAGGCAGCTGGTAGAAAAGGGCGTTTTTTGAGCAAAAAGCCATAAAACCTCTATAATTCGCTTTTGCGCATAGGGGTTTTGCATGAGGCTCATACAAAAGGCACTGACATTTGACGACGTGCTTCTAGTTCCCGCTTATTCAGCGGTCCTTCCACGTGACACACAGTTGTCTACTCAACTGACTCGTGATATTTCAATCAATATTCCGCTTGTATCTGCTGCAATGGATACGGTGACTGAAGGTCGCTTGGCGATTGTCATGGCACAAGAGGGTGGTGTAGGCATCATCCATAAAAACTTAACGCCTACTGAGCAAGCTCGTGAAGTAGCCAAAGTGAAGCGCTACGAATCAGGTGTTTTGCGCGATCCCATCACAATTTCTCCCGAAATGACTGTTCGTGATGTGATTCACTTATCCAAAGAACATGGTTTTTCAGGGTTTCCAGTTTTGCAAGGTAAAACCGTGGTGGGCATCATCACAAACCGTGATTTACGCTTTGAAGAAGACTTAGACGCCAAAGTACGCGACAAAATGACCCCTAAAGACCGTTTGGTCACTATTAAGGAGGGTTCCTCACCGGAAGAAGCCAAGCGTTTGATGAATAAACATCGTTTAGAGCGTGTTTTAGTCGTGAACGATGATTTTGAGCTTCGTGGCTTGGTCACTGTGAAAGATATTCTCAAAGCCAAAGAGCATCCATTGGCTAGCAAAGACAGCCGTGGTCAATTAATTGCTGGAGCCGCTGTTGGTGTTGGACCAGATAATGATGAACGCGTTGAGCTATTGGCTAAAGCTGGCGTTGATGTCATTGTGGTGGATACAGCTCATGGCCATAGCCAAGGCGTCTTAGATCGCGTGAAATGGGTTAAAAAGAACTACCCTCAAATTCAAGTGATTGGCGGCAATATTGCTACGGGCGAGGCTGCCAAGGCACTTGTTGCTCACGGTGCAGATGGCGTTAAAGTCGGCATTGGTCCAGGCTCTATTTGTACGACTCGTATTGTTGCGGGTGTGGGCGTCCCTCAGATTACTGCAGTGGTGAATGTTTCTGAAGCTTTAAAAGGCACAGGTGTTCCATTGATTGCTGATGGTGGCATTCGCTATTCAGGGGATATTTCAAAAGCGTTGGCAGCAGGTGCTCATTGCGTCATGATGGGCGGCATGTTTGCGGGTACTGAAGAAGCACCTGGCGAAGTTTTCTTGTACCAAGGTCGCTCCTATAAGAGCTATCGTGGCATGGGTTCTGTAGGCGCTATGAAAGATGGTGCAGCGGATCGTTATTTCCAAGAAGATAACAGTGCCAACGTAGATAAATTAGTTCCTGAAGGCATTGAGGGACGCGTTCCCTACAAAGGCAGCGTTTTGGCCATTGTTCATCAACTCACAGGTGGTGTGCGTTCTTCTATGGGGTATTGTGGTTGCAAGACCATTGCTGAATTGCATGAAAAGGCAGGCTTCGTTGAAATTACCTCAGCAGGCATGCGTGAATCTCATGTTCATGACGTGCAAATCACCAAAGAAGCGCCAAACTATCACATTGACTAATTTGTCACCTATTTAGGATTACCGTGCACGACAAGATTTTAATTTTGGACTTTGGGTCACAAGTGACCCAATTAATTGCTCGACGCGTTCGTGATGCAAGAGTTTATTCAGAAATTCATCCTTACGATGTTGATTCGAACTTCATTGAGAAGTTTGTCAAAGAGCAGGGCTGTAAGGGCATCATTTTGTCTGGTGGTCCAAGTTCAGTGACAGAAGGCGATACCCCCAGAGCTCCAGAAATTGTTTTTAATTTAGGTATTCCTGTTCTAGGTATTTGTTACGGCATGCAAACCATGGCTGCTCAGTTAGGTGGGCAGGTTGCTACAGCAGAATCTTTGGGTAAATCTAGAGAGTTTGGTTATGCAGAAGTTCGTGCGCGCGGTCATACCAAGTTGCTTGAGAATATTCAAGACTTTACGACCCCCGAAGGTCATGGCATGCTCAAAGTTTGGATGAGTCATGGCGACTCAGTGACTGATTTGCCGCCTGGTTTTAAATTAATGGCTTCAACTGATTCTTGCCCAATTGCTGGCATGGCAGATGAATCCCGGCGCTTTTATGCGGTTCAATTTCATCCAGAAGTGACTCACACCGTTTTAGGCACTGCCATTCTTGAGCGCTTTGTGCATGATATCTGCGCTTGCGGCAATGATTGGGTGATGGGAGATTACATTGCCGAAGCTGTTGAGAAGATTCGTTCTCAGGTTGGCAGTGATGAGGTCATTCTTGGTTTGTCTGGTGGCGTTGATTCCAGTGTCGCTGCTGCATTAATCCATCGTGCAATTGGCCAACAATTAACCTGTGTATTTGTTGATCACGGTTTACTTCGTCTCAATGAAGGCAAGATGGTCATGGACATGTTTGCCAAAAATTTGGGCGTCAAAGTAATCCATGTTGATGCGACTGATCAATTTATGGGACAGTTGGCGGGCGTTTCTGATCCTGAAGCCAAGCGAAAAATAATAGGTAAAGAATTCGTCGAAGTATTCCAAGTTGAATCTGGAAAAATTAAGAATGCCAAGTGGCTTGCTCAAGGTACCATCTATCCGGATGTGATTGAATCTGCAGGCAAAGGCAAGAAGGGTGCTCACACCATCAAGAGCCACCATAATGTGGGTGGCTTGCCTGAGGATATGAAACTCCAATTATTAGAACCATTGCGAGAGCTATTTAAGGATGAAGTTCGTGCTTTGGGAGTTGAATTGGGCTTGCCTCATGAGATGGTTTACCGTCACCCATTCCCAGGCCCCGGTCTTGGCGTTCGTATTTTGGGTGAAGTCAAGAAAGAGTTCGCAGATTTATTGCGCCGTGCTGACGCTATTTTTATTGAAGAGCTTCGTTCAACGATGGATGAGAACAGTGGCAAATCTTGGTATGACTTAACCAGTCAGGCATTTGCAGTTTTCCTGCCAGTCAAATCAGTAGGCGTCATGGGCGATGGCAGAACTTATGAATATGTAGTGGCC
>JALRCP010000216.1 GCA_023257325.1 Polynucleobacter sp.
CACCTGTGACTGGAGTTCAGACGTGTGCTCTTCCGATCTGTCATGACTTAAAAACTGATAACGTTGCTGCGTGTCTTGCCAAAATCCTTGGATGGGTGCCTCAAGATCACCATGAAGTCCCAACCAAACAGGCCCTTTACTTAAAGGCACATAATCAAAAACAGTGGTCGTATTCTCAAAAAATAGAGGCAAATAAGATTCAATGCCAGCACTTGGAATGCCTAAGCCGATGTCTTTGTAGATGCTGCAACGGCTGGGGTCGCCATCAAACACCTCGCGCCAGCGACCCCGAAAAGCTGTGCGCGACTCTTCGTCCAGGGGAAATTCATGGCCGGGCAGTAGGCGAACTTCTTGGACCGGAAATAAGCTACGCTGAGTGTCTGGGTCAAAGGAACGAATTTGATCAATTTCATTGCCAAATAAATCAATTCGGTAGGGCAGCGCTGAGCCCATCGGAAACAAATCAATCAAGCCCCCTCGAAGGCTGTATTCACCTGGGCGAACCACGGCACTGACTGGATCGTAGCCAGCTTGTTGCAGTTGCGCGCGCAAGGCCATTTCATCGAGAGCATCTCCCTTTTTAAAAAAGAAAGTGTGTGCGGCCAAGAAACTGGGTGGACCTAATTTTTGCAAGGCCGTGGTCACGGGCATCAAGACAATGTCGCAGCTGCCCATGAGTAATTCATGCAAAGTGGCTAAACGTTCAGACACCAAATCTTGGTGGGGAGAAAAAGCGTCGTAAGGCAGGATTTCCCAATCTGGCAATAAACGAACTTTGAGTTGAGGGGCGAATACCGGAATTTCTTCTTGCAAGCGTGCTGCATCCAGTGCGCTGGCACAGATGATGATCATCACTGAAAAAGCGGAACGGTGACGCAAGGCTTGTTCTGCGATGATCGCCGAGTCAGATGATCCTTGGATGGGGCCGAAGGTAAAGCGCTGCCCAGCCCGAGGTTCGGGTAGGGGGGGTGACCAAGTCACCTGACTTAATTGGGCCAAGGAATCGGCCGATAACTTCTGCATAAGCGAGCCATTATAGAATTGAGGCATGAATTCAGCTCAAACCTCTAAAAACTCAAGCCCTGCTTTGCATGTTTTGATGCCTTGCGCAGGGACGGGTTCAAGAATGGGCTTGAGTCGCCCGAAGCAATTTGAGCTTTTAGCTGGTCAGCCCATGGCCTTACACGCCATTCAAACATTTTTATCCATGCCTGAGATTCAATCGGTTTGGGTAGGTATTTCACAAGATGCCCAAGAGCTGTCAGCCATCTCTAATCAATGGCCCCAAGATGCAAGATTTCGTTTCAGTTCAACTGGGGGTGCCACTCGAGCCCAAACTGTATGTAATACGCTCAAAGCCATGGCTGCAGCTGGCGTTGATGAAGACGATTGGATTTTGGTTCATGATGCTGCCAGACCAGGCTTAACAGTTGAGGCCGCTCGTCGCTTGATTGATGCGGTCATTGATCATGGTTTTGTGGCCGGGGGTATTTTGGCCATGCCCATGGCGGACACACTCAAAATGATTTCTGCGCAAAATCCCCACTGTATTGGTAAAACTCTCCCTAGAGAGGGTTTGTGGTTGGCGCAAACCCCTCAAATGTTCAGATTAAAAGCTTTAACCGAAGCATTAGAAACTTCACTAAAACAAAATTTAGACATCACGGATGAAGCCAGTGCCATGGAGCGAGCTGGATGTGAACCTTTATTGGTTCAAGGGGAATGGCGTAATTTAAAGGTGACATATCCCGCTGATTGGGCTTTAATGAGTCAATTATTGACGAGCAACAGGGACTAGAAAGAATCAAGATGAGTAGTAATCCATTCCGAATCGGTCAAGGGTATGACATTCATGCTTTGGTAGCGGGTCGCGATTTGATTTTGGGTGGCGTCAAGATTCCTCATGACAAAGGTCTATTGGGACACTCAGATGCGGATGCACTCCTACACGCCATCACTGATGCCCTCCTAGGCGCTGCAGCTTTAGGCGATATCGGTCGCCACTTTCCCGACACAGATGAACGGTACAAGGGCGCAGATAGTCGGGTGCTGTTGCGCGCCGCCTTGGCTTTGGTTCAAGCGGCCGGTTATCAAGTGGGTAACGTCGACGCCACCATCATTTGTCAGTCACCGAAGATGGCACCACATATTCCAGAGATGGTTAAAAACATCGCCAGCGATTTGGGTATTTCATCAGATCATGTGAATGTCAAAGCCAAGACCAATGAACAGTTGGGTCATCTTGGAAGAGGTGAGGGTATTGCGGTTCAGGCAGTAGCTCTCATTCAAAAAATCTAGATTCAAGCATCTGCTAGAAGTTAAAAAGCCCCGATGAATCGGGGCTTTTTAATGGTGCTTTTCTTTAATTTAGGCTAAACCCAAAAGTTAAACACCCAACAACTCCACTTCAAATAGCAAGGTTGCATTGGGTGGAATCACTCCGCCAGCGCCATAAGCTCCGTAGCCTAGGTCAGCGGGGATGATCAGGCGACGTGTGCCACCAATCTTCATTCCTTGGACACCTTCATCCCAACCTTTAATCACCATGCCGCCACCCAATGGGAACTCAAATGGATCATTGCGATCTTTGCTGGAATCAAATTTTTGGCCCGCTTGACCGTTTTCATATAACCAACCGGTGTAATGAACTGACACATATTGGCCTTTTTTAGCTTCTTCGCCCGAGCCAATAACGGTGTCTTCGTACTGCAAACCTGATGGGGTGGTAATCATTTCAATGTCCTTATTTTTTTAAACTATCTCTGATTTCACGGAGTAACTGAATATCTTCAGGTACTGGGGGTGGGGGTGTATCTGTTTCGTCCTGAAGTTTAATGCGATTAATGATTTTGACCATTTGGAAAATGATGAAAGCCAATAAAACAAAATTCAGGGTGATGGTTAGAAAGTTGCCGTAGGCAAAAAGCGGCACACCGGCTTTTCTTAGGGCATCTAAAGTCATCGGTACATTCTCAGGAACTTTTCCTAAGACTATGAATAAATTGGAAAAATCTAATTTTCCACCAATCAGCCAGGCAATCAAAGGCATGATCACATCACCAACTACTGAATCAACAATCTTGCCAAAAGCACCACCGATGATCACGCCCACGGCCAAATCAATCACATTGCCGCGAACCGCAAAAGCACGGAATTCTTGCAACATTTTCATTTAGAAATCCTCTACTGATTGAACAAAGTAAGACTGGCAGTTTAGCGAGATTGAAAGATTATTCCAATCCACCCAATGGGTAGTAGTGCTTGAGTCTCTTCAGAGGGAAGTGGTGGATTGGACGGCATTTTTGGTAAACCATCATGTAGAATAGAGAGCTTTGTGATGTTTCACCCTTGGTGGCGGAGCAACCCAGTTTGGGTTGATTGTTCTAGCCCCAATTTTTATTAGCTTAAACGGGATACCAGCATGTCTGTAACGATTGAAAACCTCGGCAATTTAGACCGTAAAATTACTCTTAGCTTTCCAAAAGCGGATACTGAAAAAGCTCGCGCTGCGCGCTTACAAAAGCTATCCAAAACAGTGAAGATGGCTGGCTTTCGTCCTGGCAAAGTACCCATGAAAATGGTGGAAGCCCAATACGGCATGCAGGTGGATTTTGAAGTTCAGTTTGACCATGCCTCTCAATTGTTTTTTGACATCAGCAAAAAACAAGGTTTAAAAATTGCTGGTCAGCCAAGTCTTGAGCCTAAGAGCGATATGAGCGCTGATCCAATTGTGTATGACGCCAAGTTTGAAGTATTCCCAGAAGTCACAATCGGTGACTTGTCCAAAGTTGAAATCACGCGTCACACCACAGATGTGAATGACACAGAAATTGATAAAACATTAGAAATTCTTCGTAAGCAACGTGTTCACTACCATGTGCGTGGTGAAGCTGGTGAGCATGGTGACGGTGGCGCCAATGCAGCTGCCCAAACAGGTGACCAAGTCACGGTTGATTTCGTGGGCAAGATTGATGGCGTGGAATTTGCCGGTGGTAAAGCAGAGAACTTTGCCTTTGTGTTGGGCGAAGGTCGCATGTTGCCAGAATTTGAAGCCGCTGCTTTGGGCTTGAAGGCCGGTGAGTCTAAGACTTTCCCATTGGCTTTCCCAGCGGATTATCACGGCAAGGATGTGGCGGGTAAAACAGCTGACTTTACGATCACGATGAAGAAAGTAGAGTGGCCTCATTTGCCAGAAGTGAATGATGATTTTGCTAAATCCTTGGGCGTGGCTGAAGGTGTGGCCAAAATGCGCGAAGAAATTCGCACTAACCTTACACGTGAAGTGGCGCGTCGCACGCAAACTTTGTTGAAGGGTCAAGTGATGGAATCTTTGACTAAGGCTTGCGAAATGGCTGTGCCCAAAGGTTTGGTAGCGCAAGAGCAAGAGCGCTTGATTGCGAATGCTCGTCAAGACTTAGCAGCTCGTGGTGTGCCCAATGCCAAAGATGCCCCGATTCCTGCGGAGCTTTTCTCTTCTCAAGCTGAGCAGCGTGTGAAGTTGGGTTTGATTTTGAATGAGTTGGTTAAACAACAATCATTGGAAGCCAAGCCTGAACAAATCAAAGCAGAGATTGAAGAGCAATCCGCAAGCTATGAGGACCCTAAAGAAGTCATGCGTTGGTACTATAGCGATCCAAAACGTTTGGCAGACATTGAAGCTTTAGTATTAGAGAACAATGTGGTTGCCTATGTCACAGGTCTAGCCAAAGTGTCTGAAAAAGCAGTAAGCTTTGAAGAACTGAGTAAGATGTAATCGCAAAGATCAAACTAGTTGATCGGCTGACCTTGGAGACAATAAGAATATGAACAACCCGCACAATTCTGCCAATACTGGCGCATTAGACACACAAGCATTGGGTTTGGTGCCGATGGTTGTAGAAACCTCGGGTCGTGGTGAGCGTGCTTATGACATTTATTCACGCTTACTCAAAGAGCGTGTGGTTTTCTTGGTGGGTGAAGTGAATGATCAAACCGCCAATTTGGTGATTGCTCAGTTACTTTTCTTGGAGAGTGAAAATCCAGAAAAAGACATCTCTTTGTACATCAACTCTCCAGGGGGTTCTGTGTCTGCTGGCTTGGCCATTTACGACACCATGCAATTCATCAAGCCGGATGTCAGCACCTTGTGCATGGGTATGGCGGCTAGCATGGGCGCCTTCTTATTAGCAGCGGGTACCAAAGGCAAGCGTTTCTCCTTGCCTAATTCACGTGTGATGATTCATCAACCATTGGGCGGTGCCCGTGGTCAAGCGTCGGATATCGAGATTCAAGCGCGCGAGATTCTTTATTTGCGTGAACGTTTGAATAAAGTGTTGTCTGATCGCACGGGTCAAACCATTGAAACGATTGCTAAAGATACCGATCGCGATAATTTCATGTCCGCGGATCAAGCCAAGGAATATGGCTTGATTGACCAGGTAATCGAAAAGCGCTAAATAGAAAAACTAGGCAACTAGGGAGGCTTTATGAGCGACACAACCCATTCAACTGAGAAGCCTCTGTATTGCTCTTTCTGTGGCAAAAGTCAGCATGAAGTCAAAAAGCTGATTGCTGGTCCCAATGTCTTTATTTGTGATGAGTGCATTGATTTATGCACCGATATCATCACCGAAGAAATCAGTCAGGCGCCAGAGGCAGACCCGCGTGAAGGTTTGCCAACGCCCCACGAAATCCGTGCGAGTCTTGATCAGTATGTGATTGGTCAAGATCATGCCAAAAAACAGTTGGCGGTGGCGGTTTATAACCACTACAAACGTTTGAAGCACATCGAAACCACGGGTGCAGCAAAAAATAAGAAAACGATTCATAAGGGTGTTGAGCTAGCCAAAAGTAACATTCTTTTGATTGGACCCACGGGTTCAGGAAAAACATTGTTGGCCCAAACATTGGCCAGATTATTGGATGTGCCATTTGTGATTGCCGATGCAACCACACTCACTGAAGCGGGTTATGTCGGTGAAGACGTTGAGAACATCATTCAAAAGCTCTTACAAGCTTGTGACTACAACGTTGAAAAAGCACAAAAGGGCATTGTCTACATTGATGAGATCGATAAGATTTCTCGTAAATCAGATAACCCATCCATTACGCGTGACGTATCTGGTGAGGGCGTACAGCAGGCTCTCTTGAAGTTGGTTGAAGGCACCATGGCTTCTGTGCCACCTCAAGGAGGTCGCAAGCATCCCAACCAAGACTTCTTGCAAGTGGATACCACCAATATTCTATTTATCTGCGGTGGTGCTTTTGACGGTTTAGAAAAAGTGATTCAACAGCGCACGGTGACCGCAGGCATTGGTTTTGGAGCGCAGGTTCGCGGCAAAGATGATCGATCCATCTCTGAATTACTCAAAGAAGTTCAGACAGAAGACCTCATCAAGTTCGGTTTGATTCCGGAGCTCATTGGGCGTTTGCCGGTGGTGGCCACCTTGGCTCAGCTAGACGAAGCTGCTTTGGTCCAGATTCTCACAGAACCCAACAACGCTCTGGTCAAACAATATCAAGCTTTGCTTGATATGGAAGGGGTCGAATTAGAGATTCGTCCCAATGCCTTGAGTGCAATTGCTAAAAAAGCCATTGCTCGTAAGACTGGGGCTCGTGGTTTGAGGTCCATCATTGAGCATGCCTTAATGGACGTGATGTATGACTTGCCTAGTCTAGAAAACGTTCAAAGAGTGGTGATCGACGAGAGCACTATTAACGGTGATGGCAAGCCTTTGATGCTCTATCAAGAAGCGTCTGAGAAGGCTGCTTCTTAAGTCTCTAATTGAACTAAATGTAGTATTAAAGGGTATTGATTGATTGAAAACCCCCTAAATAGGGGGTTTTTCATTTTTGGCGTTCATAAATATCCTTTCCTTAAGGTAAAAATTGGATAAAAGGACCCAAAAATCACATTTATTAGCATTTTTCTTAGTTTTTACCCTTGTTTTTCACCAAAACAGACCCAAATTCCATGTATTCTTACTCTGTAGGAAAATACAAACACATTTTGGAGATAAACCATGCCTGGTGACTTGTTACTTCCTTCTGAACCCATCCAGCTGCCATTGTTGCCGCTAAGAGATGTGGTGGTGTTCCCGCACATGGTCATTCCATTGTTTGTGGGTCGCCCAAAATCAATCAAAGCTCTAGAAGCTGCCATGGAAACTGGCAAAAGTGTCCTGCTCGTGGCGCAAAAAGCCGCGGCCAAGGATGAACCTGCTGTGGAAGATTTGTACACAGTGGGTTGTATTGCCAAGATTTTGCAAATGCTTAAATTGCCTGATGGCACTGTCAAGGTATTGGTGGAGGGCACGCAACGTGCTGATGTGAGCAATATAGAAGACAGCTCGGAATATTTCATCTGTGAAGCGACCCCTCAAGCAATCGCCAGCACAGAAGTTCCAGAAATTGAAGCTTTGCGTCGAGCCGTGGTGTCTCAGTTTGATCAATACGTCAAACTCAATAAAAAGATTCCTCAAGAAATCTTGGCCACTTTGCAAGGCATTGATGATGCCGGTCGTTTGGCGGACACCATTTGCTCGCATTTACCAATTAAGCTGGACCAAAAACAAAGATTGCTTGAGTTAGCCACCGTGGTGGAACGACTAGAAGCCATCTTGGCCCACCTTGAAAGTGAAATTGACATTCTTCAAGTCGAAAAACGCATCCGTGGACGTGTCAAACGTCAAATGGAAAAGAGTCAGCGTGAGTACTATTTGAACGAACAAGTCAAAGCCATTCAAAAAGAATTGGGCGAAGGCGAAGAGGGTGCGGACATTGAGGAACTCGAAAAACGCATCAAAGCAGCCAAGATGCCTAAGGAAGCTTTGAAAAAAGCTGAGTCAGAAATGAAGAAGTTGAAGTTGATGTCTCCAATGTCAGCTGAAGCTTCTGTAATTCGTAACTACATTGAAACTCTGGTGAACTTGCCTTGGAAGAAAAAGAGCAAGGTCAACAATGATTTGACCAATGCTGAACGTGTCTTGAATGAAGACCACTATGGTTTAGACAAAGTCAAAGAACGCATTTTGGAATACCTCGCTGTGCAACAGCGTGTTGAAAAAGTCAAAGCACCGATTCTTTGTTTGGTGGGTCCTCCAGGTGTGGGTAAAACATCTTTGGGTCAATCAATTGCACGTGCCACCAACCGCAAGTTTGTGCGCATGGCTTTGGGTGGGGTGCGTGACGAATCTGAGATTCGTGGTCACCGCCGTACTTACATTGGATCGATGCCAGGCAAGATTTTGTCGAGCCTAACCAAGGTGGGTGTGCGCAATCCATTGTTCTTGCTTGATGAAATTGACAAGATGGGCATGGATTTCCGTGGCGATCCGGCCAGCGCCATGCTCGAGGTGCTTGACCCAGAACAAAACCATACATTCCAAGATCACTATGTGGAGGTGGATTACGATTTGTCTGATGTGATGTTTGTCGCCACATCAAACTCACTCAATATTCCAGGCCCATTGCTCGATCGTATGGAAGTGATTCGTTTGGCGGGTTACACCGAAGATGAAAAAACTCACATTGCGACCAGCTATTTATTGCCTAAGCAAATCAAAGGCAATGGCTTGAAGGCAGGTGAGATTGCTGTCGATGAATCAGCAATACGTGACATCATTCGTTATTACACTCGCGAAGCAGGCGTGCGTGCACTTGAGCGTGAGATCAGCAAGATCTGCCGTAAGGTGGTCAAACTCTTGTTGCTCAAAAAAGAAGCGGCTCCCATTAAAGTCGACAGTTCTAATTTGGACAAATTCTTATCTGTGCGACGTTATGACTATGGTCTAGCCGCGAAGCAAAACCAAGTCGGTCAAGTCACTGGTTTGGCTTGGACTGAAGTCGGTGGGGATTTGTTGACGATTGAAGCAGCTGTCATGCCTGGTAAGGGCAACACCATTCGCACGGGTTCATTGGGCGATGTGATGAAAGAGTCTGTGGAAGCAGCTCGCTCGGTGGTGCGTTCACGTGGGCGCAAATTGGGCATCACGGAAGAAGCTTTTGAAAAGAAAGACATTCACATTCACTTCCCTGAAGGCGCCACACCCAAAGACGGTCCATCAGCAGGTATTGCCATTACCACGGCTTTGGTTTCAGTCTTGACGGGTATTCCAGTTAGAGCCGATGTGGCGATGACGGGTGAGATCACCTTGCGCGGAGAAGTCTTGCCGATTGGAGGCTTGAAAGAGAAGCTCTTGGCAGCGCATCGAGGTGGCATTAAATTGGCATTGATTCCAGAAGAAAATATCAAAGATCTGACCGACATTCCTGATAACGTTAAAAACGCCATCGAGATTGTTCCAGTTCGTTGGATTGATAAGGTCTTGGAGTTGGCTTTAGAAAAATTGCCAGAAGCTTTGCCTGAACTCACGCCTGAAGAAATCGCCAAAGCGGCTGAAGCCAGTAAATCGGCTGTGGCAGGCTCTGGGGATGTCCTCAAGCACTGAGAAAAACCCCCTCATCAAACATACCATTGGATGAGGGGATCTCTTCTTTTGAAAGTTCGAAAAATTTGCAGTGGGGATGAAGGTACTGTATACTCTCGTCTTCTCTGTGGGTGCTTAGCTCAGTTGGTAGAGCGTCGCCCTTACAAGGCGAATGTCGGGAGTTCGACCCTCTCAGCACCCACCACAGATTCCTTTCTGACTTTTTCTACGTCAAAACTAAAAATCCATGCTTGAATCCATACGCAAGTACCAAAAAATATTGATGGGGCTCTTGCTCTTGCTCATTCTGCCTTCGTTTGTTTTCTTAGGCGTTGAGAGTTATATGCAAGACATTGGCAAAGATACCAATCTGGTCAAAGTGGATGGGGTTCCCATCACGCGTCAAGAGTTAGACAATGCGGTCAAATTGCGTGCGGATCGTTTGCAACAGCAACAAGGTCGAGTGGATGCCGCTTTTGTGAACAGCGTGCCGTTCAAGCAAGCAGTCTTGAGTGAAATTGTGCAACAACGTTTATTGGCTTATGAAGTCAAAGCACTCAAACTAGCGATCAGTCCAGAGGCCTTGGCGCGAGATTTGACCCAAGTCCCAGAAATCAAAGCCTTGTATCAAAATGGAAAATTTGATGCTGAGCGCTATAAACAATTGTTGGCCAGCAACAAATTAACCGTGGATCAGTTTGAAAACGGACGTCGCTATGAGTTGATGACTCGTCATGCTTTGACTGCCGTGGTGGCTACGGGCATCGGCTCAAGAAAAGTGGCTGAGCAAGTGTCGATTGCTTATGAAACCGAAAGAGAAGTACAAGCTTTGCGTTTCTCACCCAAGGATTTCTTGTCCAAAGTCAGTCCATCACAACAAGATCTTGAGTCTTTTTATCAAGGCAACATCAATGCCTATCAATCACCTGAGCAAGTTGATGTGGAATTTGTTATGTTGACTGCGGATGCCAAAGCAGACATCAATGCTTTTTCAGAAAAAGCGGATTTATTTGCCAATATGGCCTACGAACAGCCTGACAGCTTAAAGCCCGTAGCCGATCGTTTGAAACTCTCAATTCAAAGCGCTAAAAATGTCACGCGCGGTGGTTTAAGGGGCGCTGGCGCAGACCATCCTTTGAATCAACCCAAACTCTTGGCCGCTATTTTTAGTGATGATGCGATTAAAAATCGTCGCAACATTGAAGCCCTTGAATTAGCTCCTGGAAAAATTGTTTCAGCACGTGTGACCGCGCATTCTCCGCAAGCGGCATTGCCACTCAATGCAGTGATGGCTGAAGTCAAAAATCAGGTCAGCTTGCGCATGGCACAAGACTTGGCCGTTAAAACGGGTCAAGACAAGTTACAAGCATTACAAAAGAACCCCAATGAAGCGACTGGTTTTACTGGAGCTAAATGGGTTTCTAGAAACAAGCCGACGGATTTGACAGCCAATGCCATGGATGCCGTGATGAGCGTCAATGCTCAACAATTGCCTGCAGTGGTCAGTGCCAGTGGTAATGATGGTGGATTGGTCATTTATCGAGTCACTAAGATTCAACAACCCTCTCAGGTTGATGCAAAATTAAGAGCCAATCAAGCGCGACAGGTGGCTGATTTGTCTACCCAGTCAGAAGCGGCTACTTATTTTGAAAGCGTCAAACAGCGTGCCGGGGTAAAACAAATCAATTCAGTGAAATAAAATCAGCCCTGTGAAACAGGGCTTTTTTTTGGATTGTTAACGCTCCCATTACCTCAATGCTAAGACCACTCATCGCACTTTATTTCTTTATTTTTGGCACGATTCAATTGGGCTTGTCCCTAGCTTTGTTGCATAAATATCAAACCAGCAACCACTTTAAACCCAGTTCGTACTGGATGATTTCATTGGTCACCAATGTGGCGGCACTATTTGCTTTTGGGTATGGTGTTTTATCTGTCAAGGATGTGGGGCGTCCAGAATTTAATTTCACCATTGCCAACACGCTTTTTTACATGGCTGCTTTGGCGCAATGGTTATTTTGTAAATATTTGAATCAGCCGATTTCAAAACGTTTAGATTTTGTTTCCAAAATTTCCGTTATTCCATTTTTTATTATTTTTGAACTCTTGCGACAGTACGGTACTTTTGAGCTAAGAACGTTTTACATGATGGGCATTGCTTTTGTGATGTTCACTTCACAGTTGTATGAATTACAAATTTATAAAAGGAAGCATCCATCTTCGCAATTGACCTATATGCAAATTGCCACAGGCATTGAATTATTGTTGTGCATAGGTCGAGCAGTTATTTTGGCTCTTCAGGTTTCTGCCATCCAAAGAGTTGACCAGTTACCTCAACTCTTAATATTTGTGACCATCGCTCAGATGGTGGCCAATACCTTGGCTTATGTAGCCATGGGTGGTTATTGGACGGAGAAAATGGCCATCTCTCGGGATTCTGCTTTGGATGAAAATGAAGTTATTAAAAAATTATTGAGAGAGCGTGAAGAACTGATTACATCTTTGATGATTGCCAATAAAACTGCTGCCACCGGGGCTCTCTCAGCATCCATAGCCCATGAGCTCAATCAACCCGTGGCTGCGATTCGCTTAAATACAGAATTTATTCATAAAAAATTAAATGAAGGCAAGGCTGATCTAAAAGACCTCAAAGAAGTGATTGAACATATTCAGCTAGACAATCACCGCATTGCCAATATTGTTTCTACCTTGCGAGATATCTTTAGGCAAGATGAGATTAAAACCACGCATGTTCATTTAGATGAGCTCATTGAGCAAGTGAAGCCCATCATCTTGCCGCAGGCCCGAGATCTGAATATTCAATTGAAGTTTGATTTGAATGTCATTCAAGCCATTCCTCTCAATCGCAATGAAATCAGCCAGGTCATTATCAACTTGGTTAACAACGCGGTCGAGGCTCTTTCAAGTTCGGGGCTTCAAAATAAAGAAATTCAGATTCAGACAAGGGTTGTTGGTAATTTTGTTGTATTGATAGTTTCTGACAATGGCCCTGGAATTCCTGAGTCGCTTCGCGCGGGCATTTTTGATTTGATGAAAACCAATAAAAAGCAGGGCATGGGTTTGGGCTTGTGGCTCTGCAAGCACATCATTGACAGACATCAAGGTCGTATTAGTTACCAGCAGTCTTCATTAGGCGGTGCGGAATTCTTTATTCAGTTGCCGATTGAAGTTGTGACCGTTTAAGCACAAGTTTTAGTGTTGAGGTTTGATGAAGGCTTCAGTGTTGCAACATGGGCTGTAGTTTGGGCCACACATTTTCCAAGAGAATGCTTTGTGCCTTCACATTCGGATGAATGCGATCGGCTTGAAACAAATCCATGCGAGTGGC
>JALRCP010000033.1 GCA_023257325.1 Polynucleobacter sp.
GCTAAATCATTGGCAAGGCTAGATTTGCCGCTGCATTCTGCTCCCACACTCGCCACCCGAATGACTTGGCTCATGCTGCCACCTCTTGCGAGGCAATTTTCTTGGTCCATTCTTTCCAGCCCAATACGCACAAAGCAATCAATAAGGCATAAAGAAGGGCGGTTAAATGAAGATCCTTATAGATATACAAGCCGATATAAATCACGTTTACAAAAGCCCAGACCAGCCAATTCTCCAACCATTTTTGAGCACTCATGTAGGTGGCAATCAAGCTACCTGCGGTTAAAAATGCATCAACCAAAGCCACATCGGAGCTTGTGTAGTTGGTTAATACAAAATAAATCACTAAAAACAAAGCCAGCCATGCCAAGCCACCCCAGAGATTCCAATTCTGGGGCATGCGAGTAAATATTTTTAGAGGTTTTTGGCTGGCATCTTTTGACAGCCATGAGTGCCATGCGTAAACAGCCAACACAATAAAGACTCCTTGAAGCCATGCGTCACCAAATAATTGGGCCTCATAAAAAACCCAGGCATAAGCAGCAGAACTCAAGATTGAAAATAGCCAGGTCAATAGGTGCCCACGTGCATTCAGAGTAATGCAGATGAATGACAATATGAAGGCAATGATCTCCATGGATCAGAAGCAGCTCTTAGGCCTTGCGAAGCAGAAAATCAGCGGTGACCGCAGCCGCATCTGGGGTGAGTTCACCATCCAGAATTAACTCCGCTGCCAAAGACCAAGACACTTTGATGAAATCAGCCACTTCACCATCTTGATTCTGAGGAGAAAAATCATCTGGAAGTAATAAATCATAGGTGTAGAGACTTTCATCGTGCAGACCTTTGGGTTCCACCACGCGGCGCACATGGATATGTCCAACAGGTTCAACCAAATTAGACAGGTCTTTTGGAATACCTGCTTCTTCCCATAATTCTCGAACGACGCATTGTTGGAGTGTTTCATCGGCACTGATGCCACCCGCAGCCAAGTTGTCCAGCATATTGGGATCAGTGGCTTTGGACGAGCTACGTTTGCCTAAAAACAGCTCGTGCTTGGATGTGTAGCCATTGATATGGCAAGCGCGACTGTGTAAGCCTAAAGTTCTAAAAGCAGCGCGTTCCATTCGGAAGCGTTCATGACCCCAAACATCTAGCCAAGCATAGGACTCATCTCGCCAACCAGTGATGAGCCCCAATTTTTTTAAATGCAAAGCCAATTCTTGAAGTTCATGACTTAAAGCGTAGGGGCTTAATTTTTCAATTTGTAGATGTTCACCAAAACGAACCAAAGGGGGAGTTTCGGTGTTTTCTAAGTAGGATTCAATGGCGCTGACATAATCAGGCTGGATATAACCCACGGTGTCGCTACCCATCCGAATGGGTAACCAATCAGAGGGGGCTGATCTGAGGGCTGTCTCTAAAAGTTCTTCAAGAGCAGCTCGGGTGGTGGCAGAAATTGATGACATGTCTACAATATTTCTTAAGATTGTCAGATTATCAGCTAAATATCAGATCAACATCTGATTAAGCCGATGAACTGATGCAAATTAACCCCTTTGATGAAGTATCTTTATGTCTACCATTGATCAAACCTCTTTGCCCGAAGACGATTTCGAACCTTTGGTTCAGGCGGGGCATCCCATTTGCTTAGCGGATCGAGTCAGTGATCAGGGGACAGGATTTCGTTTCATGGTTAGAACTTCCGACATTGCTCATCAAGTCGGCTCTGTGGATCATCGAGTGGATGAGACTCTGCCTGCATTTGTGATTCGTTATGAGGGGCAAGCGCATGCTTATCTCAATCGTTGTGCGCATGTGGCGATGGAAATGGATTGGCAACCGGGAGAATTCTTCACCCATGACAAAACAGCGATTATTTGTGCTTCGCATGATGCGCAATATTTACCTGATACGGGAGAATGCATTTCAGGGCCTTGTCCGAGTGGTGCGCGCTTAATTAAATTAGCCATTGAAGAAAAAGATGGAAAGATTTTTCTCTGTCAAGCCGTTTCATAAAAAATATTTTTCTTCAAAACTTTTTATTTTTTTGCCATGCACCAACCGGATCAAGCATTTGCCTATTTTTTAAGCAGGCCAGCTCAAGCATTGTTGAATAAGGATTTTTTTAATTTATAGTCAGAGTAGTCCACACAATCTGTGGATAAGTTGGAGTGATTCAAAGATCATTTTTTTATCAAATAATATTTTTTACCTATTGACATCAAGAAAGAAACATTTTTTTCATGACTTTTATTGACGCGATTGGTTCAATCGCAGCGATTCTTACCACAGTTTCTTTTTTGCCTCAGGCAATTCGCATTCATCAAACCAAAAACACCAGCGCTATCTCTTTTTGGATGTACTTAATCTTTAGTCTGGGTGTATTGTTATGGTTAATATATGGGGTATTGATACAGGCTTGGCCTGTGGTGGCAGCCAATGCGATCACTTTACTGCTGTCGCTTTGGATTTTATGGATGAAAATCAATGAATAAATTTCTTAAAATATGTAGCGCTTTATTAGTTTTTGGTCTAGTAGCCTGTTCTAGTACTCCGATTGTGAGTGCAGATGGTGAGACTGTGCAAGATATTCAGTCCAAACTATTGGGCGACATGCCCATGCCAGGTGGTGCACGCATCAACAATGAGAATTCATTGATTTTGGGAAGTGGTGACGGTTGGGCAGGGCGAGTGGCGATTATTTCGGCGCAAAATGCCAATGAGACCTTCACCTTCTTCCGTGATCAGTTCCAAAAAGCCGGTTGGACTTTGGTTTCATCCACCAAATCTAAGAACAGTATTTTGGTATTCATCAAAAAAGACAGAACCGCCACCATTGAAATTGAAGAAGGTGGGTTTGGTGGTAAAGCCAATGTCATGTTGACAGTGGCCCCGAGGAGTACGGTCAGGTTTTTGAGGTACATCCGTAGAAATTGAATGGGGCCCCTCCCGACCGTGCAAGGGCAAACCTACCATTAGTGGGGGTAAGTTGTTCACAGGGGCCCCATTTGTGGAGTTGGCCCCGGAAATGGTCGGCAGA
>JALRCP010000097.1 GCA_023257325.1 Polynucleobacter sp.
AGATATTCCTGGTGGCCCTCCGGGTAGCCCTGAAGAAGATGGTGACCGCTACATTGAGATTTGGAACAACGTCTTCATGCAATTTAATCGTGATGAAGATGGTGTAATGCACCCTTTACCAAAGCCCAGCGTGGATACTGGCATGGGTCTTGAGCGCATAGCCGCTGTGTTGCAGCATGTTCACTCCAACTACGAGATTGATTTATTTGTCAATTTATTGGCAGCGGCTAAATCAGCAGTTGATGCCGCTGGTGCTGGTCAGTGCGATGCCAATAGCCCTTCATTGAAGGTGATTGCAGACCACATACGTGCTTGTTCATTCACTGTTGCTGATGGTGTGATTCCGGGCAATGCGGGTCGTGGTTATGTCTTGCGTCGAATTACGCGTCGCGCCATTCGTCATGGTTACAAGTTAGGAGCAAGAGGCCCTTTCTTCCATAAGCTCGTCAGTGCCTTGGTCAAAGAAATGGGTGACGCCTACCCGGAGCTAAAGGCCAATGAGGCACGTGTGACCGAAGTTTTAAAGCAAGAAGAAGAGAGATTCTTCCAAACGATTTCAAATGGTATGGAAATACTAGAAGCTGCATTGACCTCTGCCAAAGTGATTGATGGTGAGACAGCATTCAAGTTGCATGACACGTTTGGTTTCCCATTGGATTTGACAGCGGACGTTTGTCGAGAGCGTGGTGTCACAGTGGATGAGGCCGGTTTTGAAGTGGCCATGAATCGTCAACGTGATCAAGCCAGAGCTGCCGGTAAATTCAAGATGGCGCAAGGCCTTGAGTACAGTGGGGCGCCGACCGTGTTCCATGGTTATGACACCTTGAATAAAGATTCGGCCAAGGTATTGGCTTTGTATGTTGACGGCACTCAAGTCAACTCCGTTAAAGCAGGCGACAGTGCTGTGATTGTTTTAGATCAAACACCGTTTTATGCAGAATCGGGTGGTCAAGTGGGTGACGCAGGCGAACTGCGAAACCTTTCTAGCTTGTTTGAAGTTGAAGATACGCTCAAGATTCAAGCGGATGTATTTGGTCATCACGGACAAGTCTTGGAAGGTGAAATCAAAGTAGGTGATTCACTCAATGCCAAAGTCAATAGTGAACGTCGTGCCAGAACCATTCGTCATCACAGTGTGACTCATTTGATGCATAAAGCATTGCGAGAAGTGCTAGGGGCACATGTTCAACAAAAAGGTTCTCTGGTTGACCCTGATAAAACACGTTTTGACTTTACACATACAGCCCCAATGACGGCTGAGCAAATTGCTCAGGTAGAGCAATTGGTCAATGCTGAAATTTTGGCAAATGCCGCAACGTCAGCCAAAGTCATGAGCTTAGATGATGCGCAAAAAACTGGCGCCATGATGTTGTTTGGTGAAAAGTACGGTGAAACTGTTCGCGTACTTGAGATTGGTTCGTCAAAAGAGCTTTGCGGTGGTACGCATGTACAGCGCACGGGTGATATTGGTATCTTTAAAATCTTGGCTGAAAGTGGAGTGGCTGCTGGTATTCGTCGTGTTGAGGCGATTGCAGGAGATCGCGCTCTGAGCTATTTGCAAAAACTAGATACGCAAATTAATCAGCTAGCAGCTAGCTTAAAAGCTACGCCAAGTGATTTGGCTCAACGTATCACTCAATTACAAGATCATGCACGCTCTTTGGAGAAAGAGTTAGAGCGCTTGGGTTCTAAGTTGGCAGCAAGCCAAGGTGATGAGTTGGTTTCAAAAGCTGTGGAAGTGAATGGAATCCGTATTTTGGCAGCTCAACTTGAGGGTGCAGATGCCAAGGTTCTAAGAGAAACGCTAGACCAGTTGAAGAATAAATTGAAGTCTGCTGCCATTGTTTTAGCATCCGTGCAAGATGGCAAAGTTCAGTTAGCCGCTGGCGTGACAGCTGATGCTGTAGGAAAAGTTAAAGCTGGTGATTTGGTTAACCACGTTGCTCAACAAGTGGGTGGT
>JALRCP010000145.1 GCA_023257325.1 Polynucleobacter sp.
ATTGCTGAGTACTATGCTGCTCAAACTTCTGCCACGCCCATCAATAAATTGAAATAAGCAGGAGAAGTCGACATGAAACGTATTTTGTTAGCAATTGCAACGGCTTCAATCGCCATGACTGCTCAAGCAGCTGACCTCAAAAAAGGTCAAGAGTTATTGGTTAAAGGTAATTGTGCGGCTTGTCACGGTGAAGGCATGAACAAGCCAGTGACTCCTGAGTATCCAAAGTTAGCAGGTCAGCACGCTGATTATTTGTACGCTGCTTTGAAGGCCTATAAAGTGACTAACAACCCAAACATTGGTCGTAACAACGCCATCATGGCCGGTCAAGTGGCTCAGTTCTCAGACAAAGAGCTCAAAGACATGGCGGCGTACATTGCTAGCTTGCCTGGTACTTTGGTGATGAAGAAGTAATCATCAATATCTTCTCCAGACCCATAAGAATGCCGCTTCATCAGCGGCATTTTTTATTGCTGAGTTAGATAAAAAATCATTCGCATGAATGGTCACTTTATCAACGTGCAGCCAATTGACCTTGTAAGAAGTGTTCTTTCATGAGCTTTTCGGATAAATCAGGATCGCGGGCGAGTAGGGCCCCCAGAATCTTGCGATGCTCTAACAGTGAACTTTCCATGCGACCTCGTTTACTGAGAGAGTCACGACGCTGAAGTTTTAATACTTTCTTTAGATCGTCAATCGTGCGTTTCATCCAAGGATTGTTGGAGATTTCTTGGATTTTTTCGTGAAAAGACTGATTGATCACAAAAAATTCGTCCAAATTCCGGTCTGCTGCGGCCCGTTCAAGTTTTAAATGAATCGAGTCCAATGCTTCTAATTGTCTCTCCGTGGCTTTTGTGGCCGCTTCACGGCAGGCTTGCCCTTCGAGAAGGGCGAGTACGGTAAAAATTTGATTGAGGTCGGACTTGCTGACTTCAGTCACGTAGGCCCCTCGACGCATTTTCATGGTGATTAAGCCTTCGGCGGCCAAAACCTTGATGGCTTCGCGCATGGGAGTGCGACTGATGCCATAGGCTGCAGCAATGGCTTGTTCGTCGATCCATGACCCAGGCGCGAGTTCGTGGGAAAAGATACTATTTCTTAACCTTTCGGCCACTTCCTCGTACAATGGTCTTGGAGCTAATGATATTTTTGAATTCATAATTATGAATTCATTTTGACATTTTTGTCAGGTACGTGTCAAGCCCGAAGAGTTCAATAACTGTAATTTCTTAATTGTGTCAGTGGAGAGAAAATGAGTAAAACCACCCAGAACTCATGGCCAGAGTTTTCAGCCCCCAGTCTTGAGGCTTGGGCAAAGTCAGCTGCTAAATCTGCGCCCAACGGTGATGTGAATGCCCTCGGTTGGCAAACCCCCGATGACATTCAACTCAAAGCTCTCTATACCGCCGCGGACACCGAAGGTCTGCCATTTGCTAATACCTTGCCAGGATTTGAACCTTTTGTGCGCGGTCCTCAGGCGACCATGTATTCCGTTCGTCCATGGACCATTCGTCAGTATGCGGGTTTCTCAACCGCTGAAGAGTCGAATGCGTTCTATCGCAAAGCATTGGCCGCAGGTGGCCAAGGGGTCTCTGTGGCTTTTGACTTGGCGACTCATCGTGGCTATGACTCTGATCACCCGCGTGTGACTGGAGACGTGGGTAAAGCTGGTGTGGCGATTGACTCAGTAGAAGACATGAAAATTTTGTTCAATGAGATTCCATTGGACAAAGTATCGGTTTCAATGACCATGAACGGCGCCGTCTTGCCGATTTTGGCTGGATATGTGGTGGCCGCTGAAGAGCAAGGCGTGTCCCAAGAGCAACTTTCAGGCACGATTCAGAATGACATTCTGAAAGAGTTCATGGTGCGGAATACCTATATTTACCCGCCTGAGCCATCAATGCGCATCATCGGTGACATCATTGAGTACACCTCTCAAAAGATGCCCAAGTTCAACTCGATTTCTATTTCGGGATACCACATCCAAGAGGCGGGTGCGAACCAGGCCTTGGAGTTGGCCTTCACGATTGCAGACGGTAAAGAATATGTCAAAACTGCTTTGAGTAAAGGCTTGGACGTGGATGACTTTGCCGGTCGCTTGTCTTTCTTCTTTGCCATTGGCATGAACTTCTATTTAGAAGTGGCGAAATTAAGAGCCGCCCGTTTGTTGTGGTGGCGTGTCATGAAAGAGTTCAACCCCAAGAACCCGAAATCATTGATGTTGAGAACGCACTGTCAAACATCAGGTTGGTCATTGACTGAGCAAGATCCTTATAACAACGTGGTGAGAACCACGATCGAAGCGATGGCCGCTGTATTTGGTGGCACGCAGTCATTGCACACCAATTCATTTGATGAAGCGATTGCCTTACCAACAGAATTCTCATCACGGATTGCACGCAATACGCAATTGATCATTCAAGAAGAAACTCACATCACCAGTGTGATTGATCCTTGGGCAGGCTCTTACATGATGGAGAAGCTCACTCAAGATATGGCTGATAAAGCTTGGGCGATCATTCAAGAAGTTGAAGGCATGGGTGGGATGACCAAGGCGGTGGAGAGTGGTTGGGCCAAACTCAAGATTGAAGCGGCTGCAGCTGAAAAACAAGCTTGTATTGACTCAGGTAAAGACGTGATTGTCGGAGTCAATAAATACAAATTGGCCAAAGAAGATTCGATTGATATTCTGGATATTGATAACAATAAAGTGAGAGATTCACAAATTGCTCGCTTAAAAGAAGTGAGAGCCAAGCGTGATAGCAAGAAAGTAACGGCCGCATTAGAGGCCTTGACGGCTGCAGCTGAAAACAACAATGGCAATCTTTTGGCCTTGGCCATTGATGCCATTCGCTTGCGTGCAACAGTCGGTGAAGTGTCTGATGCATTAGAAAAAGTTTACGGGCGCCATCGCGCCGATACTCAAAAGGTGACTGGTGTGTATGCAGCGGCTTACGACTCAGCAGAAGGCTGGGAAAAACTCAAAACTGAAATCGCAGAATTTGCCAAAGAATCAGGTCGTCATCCTCGTGTGATGATTGCCAAGTTAGGTCAAGATGGTCATGATCGTGGAGCTAAAGTGGTGGCCACTGCGTTTGCTGATTTGGGCTTTGATGTGGACATGGGACCTCTGTTCCAAACTCCTGAAGAGTGTGCACGCCAAGCCATTGAGAACGATGTCCACGCTGTGGGCATTTCAACCTTGGCCGCGGGTCACAAAACTTTGGTACCAGCCATCATTGAAGAGCTTAAAAAGCAAGGCGCGGATGACATCATCGTATTCGTGGGGGGTGTGATTCCACGCCAAGACTACGAGTTCTTGTACGAAGCGGGTGTTAAAGGGATTTATGGTCCTGGCACACCCATTCCAGCTTCGGCCAAAGATGTTTTAGAGCAAATTCGTTTGGCTCAAAAATAATTCATTCAAAGCTCACGTGAACTCAGAAGATCAAGCGCTCGTTGATGCCATTTGTGGTCCTGGCGCCAGTCCAGGCCCAGCTCAACGTCGTGCCATGGCCAAAGCCATCACTCTCTTGGAGTCCACGCGCGCTGACCATCGCTTAAGAGCCGATGAGGTACTCAATGCGGTATTGCCTCACAGTGGCCAATCCTTTCGTTTGGGTATTTCTGGCGTTCCTGGGGTGGGTAAATCGACTTTCATCGAAGCCTTGGGGTTGTCTTTAATCAAACAAGGTCATCGCGTGGCTGTTTTGGCGATTGACCCGTCCTCTTCAGTGTCAGGTGGTTCAATTCTGGGTGATAAGACCCGTATGGAATTTCTATCGGTCAATGAAAAAGCTTTCATTCGACCCACGCCCTCGTCGGGCAACTTGGGTGGCGTTGCCGAAAAAACGCGCGAAGCCATGTTGGTAGCCGAAGCGGCGGGGCATGATGTGGTGATTGTAGAAACCGTGGGTGTGGGGCAAAGCGAGACCGCGGTGGCCAATATGACGGACATGTTTGTACTCTTGCAACTGCCCAATGCCGGTGATGATCTGCAAGCGATCAAAAAGGGCGTGATGGAGTTGGCTGATTTGGTGGTCATCAATAAAGTGGATCTAGATCCAGATGCGGCCACGCGTGCACAGGTGCAGATCATGAGTTCTTTGCGCTTATTTAGTATGCATGGCAATCCAGAGCATGCACACCATGATCAAACACTCTGGCATCCCAAAGTCATGCGCATGAGTGCGCTTAAAGCTGAAGGCATTGAAGAGTTCTGGAACACAGTGATGTCATTTAAAGACATTCAAACTCAATATGGACATTTAGAAGCCCGACGCAAGCAGCAGGCGCAAGCATGGATGTGGGAGCGCATTGAAGCGGGCTTGAAGCAAAACTTTAGAGCCAACCCAGATGTACAGAAATTATTGCCAGAATTGTCAGAAGCAGTGAATCAAGGAAGGGTTGCCGCATCCGTAGCAGCCAGACGTTTATTGGATTTAATGAAATAACTTATTAAACAACTTAGTAGATATTTGTAATTAGGGAGAGTGTTCCATGCATGACATCATTAAACAGCTAGAAGCTAAGCGCGAGCAAGCTCGTCTTGGTGGCGGCCAAAAGCGTATCAATGCGCAACACGGCAAGGGTAAGTTGACTGCTCGTGAGCGTATCGAATTATTGTTAGATGAAGGCTCATTTGAAGAGTGGGATATGTTCGTTGAACATCGCTGC
>JALRCP010000031.1 GCA_023257325.1 Polynucleobacter sp.
AAGCGCTGTCTGGTAAAAAAATTGCAGAAATCTAATAAGACCCATAGGAATTAAAAATGCCACAAATCGTTGTTCTTCCACATGCTGAATATTGTCCAGAGGGTGCTGTACTCGAAGCACCTGCAGGCGCAACCATATGCGAAGCATTGTTGGAAAATGATATTGAAATTGAACATGCTTGTGAAATGTCTTGTGCTTGCACTACTTGTCATGTGATTGTGCGTGAGGGCGGTGAAAGTTTGAATGAGTCTGATGAAGCGGAAGACGATTTACTTGATCGGGCATGGGGCTTATCACCTCAGTCACGTTTATCTTGCCAGGCCATCATTGCCCAAAAAGATTTGGTAATCGAGATTCCTAAATATTCTATTAACCATGCCAAAGAAAATCATTAATGGTTCTCTGAAATTAGAGGCAGTTAATACAAAAAAGACCTGAAATATCAGGTCTTTTTTTTATGGTTGTTCCAAGCACTGGTTACATAAAACAGTGCGTCACCAGTTGAATTTAATCTTCTTTTCTCATGTGCGGGAACAAAATCACATCACGAATGTTGGGGGAGTCAGTGATTAACATCATGAGACGATCTATACCAATTCCGCAACCTCCGGTTGGGGGCATGCCGTATTCAAGAGCGCGAATGAAATCAGCGTCAAAATACATCGCCTCTTCATCTCCGGCCTCTTTCTGAGCGACTTGAGCATGAAAGCGTGCCGCTTGATCTTCAGCATCATTGAGCTCTGAGAAGCCGTTGGCAATTTCACGGCCGGTAATGAATAACTCAAAACGCTCGGTAATGCCAGGGCGAGTGTCTGATTCTCGGGCGAGTGGGCTGACCTCAATTGGATAGTCAATGATGTAAGTCGGTTCCCAGAGATGTTCTTCTGCAGTGGCCTCAAATAAAGCCAATTGCAAAGCGCCCAAACCAGCGTTCTTTAGGGTCGGGCCATGGATGTCTTCCCCTGCTTTTTTGAGTTCTGCCCGAATAAAGTCGGCATCCTCTAGTTGGCTAGCGGTGTAGTCTTTTTTCGAAAGAGGCGCGTATTTAAGGATGGCCTCTGCAATCGTTAAGCGTTGGAATGGTTTTGAGAGGTCCAAGGCTTTGCCTTGATAAGTCAAAACTGCTGTGCCTTGAGCATCAATCGCAGCAGCACGAATCAATTCTTCCGTGAAGGTCATGAGCCATTTGTAATCGGTGTAGGCCGCATAAAACTCCATCATCGTAAATTCAGGATTGTGTCTTGGGCTTACCCCTTCATTGCGAAAATTGCGATTGACTTCAAAAACACGTTCAAATCCACCCACCACCAAACGTTTCAGATAAAGCTCAGGAGCAATTCTTAGGAACATTTGCATGTCCAAAGCATTGTGGTGTGTGATAAAAGGTTTGGCTGCAGCACCCCCTGGGATAGGGTGAAGCATTGGGGTTTCAACTTCCATGAAACCAGCGTCTTGCATGTGATGACGAATGGAAGCCATGGCTTTGCTGCGCGCCAAGAATGTTTGACGTGTCTCAGGAGAAACAATTAAATCAACGTAACGTTGGCGATATTTGAGTTCTTGGTCAGATAAACCATGAAACTTGTCCGGTAGCGGGCGAAGTGATTTGGATAAGAGGCGTAACTCTTTCACCAAAATTGATAATTCTCCTTTATTGGTTTTAAAGACTACGCCTTCAGCCGCAATAAAGTCACCCATGTCCCAGTGTTTAAATGCGTTGTGCGCCTCGGCACTTGCATCAGCATCATTGATATAAAACTGAATCTGACCAGAGCGATCTTGCACAGTCGCAAAGCTGGCTTTACCCATGACACGTTTGAGCATCATGCGACCAGCAACCTTCACAGTGATATTTTTCTCTGCGAGATGTTCTTTGCTGATTTCCCCGTAATGAGCATGCAAGTCAGCCGCGTGATGGGTGGGAACAAAATCATTTGGAAAGGCAACGCCATTCTTGCGAAGTTGGGCTAACTTTTCACGACGCTCAGCAATGATGTGATTTTCATCAACGATAGGGCTAGATGGTTCTTGGCTCATGGTTTTTCCAGTGGAAATAAATAGTTTTTTTTAAACGCCTTGCTTTAAGCTGGCTTCAATGAATGCATCCAAATCGCCATCCAATACTTTTTGAGTATTGGATATTTCAACGTTGGTTCGCAAGTCTTTGATGCGACTTTGATCCAAAACGTAGGAACGAATTTGATGACCCCAGCCAACATCACTTTTGGTGGCTTCTAATTTGTCTTGTTCAGCTTGACGTTTACGCAATTCATGTTCATACAAACGTGATTTCAACATAGACATCGCTTCTGCACGGTTCTTATGTTGGCTGCGATCGTTTTGGCATTGGACCACGATGCCCGTAGGTATGTGCGTCAAACGAACCGCTGAATCTGTTTTATTGATGTGCTGACCACCTGCACCAGACGCGCGATAAGTATCTGTTCTGATATCGGCAGGGTTGATGTCAATTTCAATCGAGTCATCTACCTCTGGGTAAACAAACACACTGGTAAAAGAGGTGTGACGTCCATTGGCAGAGTCAAAGGGTGATTTTCTGACCAATCGATGAACCCCAGTTTCTGTTCTAAGGTGACCATAAGCGTATTCGCCATCCACTTTGATGGTGGCACTCTTAATACCAGCGACATCACCATCAGAGACTTCAAGAACTTCTGCTTTGAAACCTTTGCGCTCGCAATAACGGATGTATTGACGTAACAACATGCTAGCCCAGTCACAGGCCTCAGTGCCACCAGCACCCGATTGAATATCAATAAAGCATGAGCTTGGATCCATGGGATTGCTAAACATCCTGCGAAATTCCAGGTCTTCTACCTGTTGACGCATGCCAGCCGTGTCAGCCTCAATCGAGAGGATGGTGTCATAGTCACCTTCCTCTTTGGCCATTTCCATGAGTTCTTGGCTGGAAGTGATGTTGTCCGTTAAAAAATTAATGGTTCCAACGACGCCATCCAGTAATTTTTTCTCTTTTCCTAGAGCTTGCGCCTGTTTAGGATCATCCCAAATTTTAGGATCTTCAAGGGTTTGATTGACCTCAACTAAGCGTTCTGCTTTGTTATCGACGTCAAAGATACCTCCGAAGTTCGATCGTACGAGTACGGAGGTCTTCTAGGGTGTTACTAATGAGATTTAGTTGTTCTGCTTCCATGGTGCGCGATTATAAAGGTTCATCGAGAGCCTCTATGTGTAATTGCGCTCTAGCTACTCCTTGGTAATGATCGGTAACTAGTCTGTAAGCCAATCTGGCGGGGTTTGGAAGGGGTAAATTTCTTGAAAACCAGATGCCATTAAGCGTCTTTGAATGGCTTGCACCATTAGATTTAATGGCTTTCAGTTGAAGTTTTAAGTGCTTATCCTGAATGAGCGTTTGGTTGAGAACTTCAAACTCGCCGACAAACACCGGAGCGGGAAATCCTTGCCCCCAAACTTCTGCAGCCAATAATGTTCCCAGTTCAGGTTCAATGTAGTCTGGATCAAGGTTGCCATCATGAGCTAGTTGTCGCTGCAGGGTTTCAGCGGTCATT
>JALRCP010000070.1 GCA_023257325.1 Polynucleobacter sp.
GGGCAACGGGTCGGCTGGAGGTCCCCGCCTCGAGAGGATCCACGGCATCACTGATGCAGACCTCCGAGGTGCCCCCGACTTCGGTGACTTGCACACCGGCCTGCGGCGTGCGCTCGCCGGACGTATCCCGATCGGCCACAACTCCAATAGCATCGTACCAACGTTGTATTCCGCACTGAATTTCAGTGATGGACTTGGTAGAGGATGCGGTTTAAAACCCTGTTTTGTTTTGCAATGTCGCTAAAAAAGCTTCATCTGCAGCACTCAACAAGCCTTGCTCACGAGCCTGAACAATTAAGTCAGGTCGCCGCTTTAACGTCAGCTCCAAAGATTGATGCCGACGGTAATCCGCTATTTTAGCGTGATGTCCGCCTAAAAGCACGTCTGGGACCAATAAATTTTCATAATTTTCGGGTCTGGTGTAATGAAAACAGTCCAAAAGACCATCCATAAAGCTATCCTGAGCCACAGAATCCGCATCCCCGAGGGCCCCCGGAATCAATCTGATCACTGCATCCATGACCGCCATAGCCGGGATTTCGCCGCCAGAAACCACAAAATCTCCCAAACTGAGCTCTTCATCCACGCAGCGCTCAACCAAACGCTGATCAATGGCCTCGTAACGACCACACAATAGGGTGACAGTTTCTAAATCCTTGATATATTTTGCTTTTTTTTGATTAAATCGTTCACCTTGAGGCGACAAAAGGATCACGGGGCCTGCTTTTTGACCCGCCTTGACCTGATCAGTAGCTACTGCATTGAGGGTATCTTCCAAGGGCTTGGCCATCATTACCATTCCAGGCCCGCCACCATAAGCACGGTCATCCACCGTTCTGCGCGCATCAGTGGTGAAGTCTCTGGGGTTCCAGGTCTTCAAAGTGACTAGACCTTGCTCAAAAGCTCTTCCCGTCACTCCCCAAGAGGTAATGGCGGAGAACATTTCAGGGAAAAGGGTGACCAAATCAAAGCGCATGCCAAGAATTTACCAGTCCAACTGCCAATCCACCACAATTTGGCGATTGGGGTCTTGAGGGTCATGATTGACCGACTGAACAGTTGATTCAATGAAGGGAATCAAGCGATCTTCTTTTTGTCCCTCTGCACGAACACACAAAATAGATTGGGCCCCGTTGTCCATCAAATCAATCACTTCGCCAAGAGTCTCACCTTGCATGTTGACCACAGGCAAGCCAATCAAATCCACCCAGTAGTAGCTATTGCTATCTTGGGGAGGAAAATCAGCGCGACTAACATAGACCGCATGGCCTTTAAGAGCCTCCGCTTGATTTCGATCTGTAATACCCTCTAAACCAAGAAGAATTTGACCACTGTGGTCTTTTGCCGTCTTGATTTCCCAAGGGCGAGCACTGCTGGCCGAAGCAGGAGGCTTGGCTAGCCAAACAAGCGGAGCAGAAAATAGTGCCTCAGGTTCTTTTGAATAAGGTTTGATTTTCACCAAGCCTCTAATTCCCTGAGCGTCGAGTATGTGCCCGACTAAGATCAAATCAGACGGAGGGCTCAGGGTATTGCTCATCAGAGCCTCCGCACATTGATTCAATTAAGATGACCACTCTGATGATGCAAGGCATCATCGTCCAAGTCTTAGGCTTTTGGAGCGCCTTTAAGCAAACGTGCAACAGTCGGTGACAATTGAGCACCAACGCCTTGCCAGTATGTCAAACGATCCTGGGCAATACGGAAACCTTGCTCAGTTTCCACAGCGCTTGGATTGTAATAACCGATGCGCTCGATAAAGTTCGAGTCACGGCGATTGCGTTTGTCAGTAGCAACGATGCTAAAGAATGGACGATTTTTAGAACCGCCACGTGCGAGTCGAATGACGACCATGTGATTTCCTTACAATGCTGAAATAAACCACGTATTCTATCGCAGAATTCAGCAGAAGACCAATATTTGAAGCCAAACATGCCCCAATTGAGACCCTTTTTAAGACCCTTCCCCCGATTTTTGAGCCTGTGGGCCCTGATAGGTCTTGCATTAACAGGTTGCGCCCAAGTAATGCCCCCTTGCGGCGCAATCAATGCACCCCCCATACAAGATGTGGCAGGAACTCAGTGGCAATTGATTCGCTGGCATTACACCAGTCCCAATGATCAAAAAACACGCCAGCGCACCATCCCATATGGTGAAAATAAGTCGTCGATCACCCTGGATTTTTCATCTGATGGAAAAACAGTGAGTGGCACCTTGGGCTGCAATCGTTTCACGGCACAAGTTCAAGTGAGCGAACGTGGCTTTGCCCTTGAAAAAATAGCCAGCACCCGCAAGGCTTGCCCGCCCCCCATGGATCAATTGGAATACAAATTACTGAGTTACTTGTCTGATTACCGCACCCTGGTCAGGGATGGGGACCGCTTACTAATCATGACCCGTGATCAAGAAGTCTTAAGCTTTGCTCTTAAAAATTAAACCATGCTCCGCGCTTGAGTGATTAATCAATACAATCAGAACATGCACAAAAATAAACTCGTCTTTTGCTCTCTTGGTCTCTTCTTTCCCGGTTTGGGTCTGAATGTTTTTTACCTCAAAGGTTTGCGTAACCCATGGGCTTGGTTACAAATGATCAGCTTATTTGCAGGGATTTTGGGCTGGAAATTGCTTGGAGCAAGCGACATGTCCTCAGCCCTGGGCTGGGTCTTGGCTGCGGCTGGTTTCATCACTTTAGAAGCCAGTTGGCTGACAACGATTGTGTTTGGTTTACGCCCAGATGAAAAATGGGATGCACAGTTCAATCCCAACAGCGGTCAAAAAAGTCAGTCCGGTTGGTTGGTTATTTTGTGCGTGATTGCTTCTTTGATGATTGGCGCAGCAATTTTGATGATTGGCTTAGCGATTGCTTTTGAGCAACACTTTCTAAGCCAATTTGAAGCCGCTAAAAAAATATCACAATAACTTGATTAAGCCTAAGCTTAATCAGTCCATTGATCAGCCTAGCTCCTGAATCAATTCAGGGACGGCCGTGAATAAATCAGCCACCAAACCATAATCAGCGACACTGAAAATTGGCGCATCCGCATCCTTATTGATCGCCACAATCACTTTCGAGTCCTTCATGCCTGCCAAGTGCTGAATAGCTCCTGAAATACCCACCGCGATATACAGTTGAGGCGCAACAATCTTACCTGTTTGACCCACTTGATAATCATTGGGGACATAACCGGCATCCACTGCTGCACGAGAGGCCCCCAAAGCAGCCCCCAATTTATCTGCCAAGGGTTCTAGCAACTCTTGATACTTCTCTGCAGACCCCAAACCTCGACCACCCGACACAATCACACGGGCAGCCCCCAACTCTGGGCGGTCGGATTGGTTCACTTCTTTAGAAACAAATTTAGATTGGCCAGCATCAGCCACTGCTGCTGCAGTCTCAATTACTGCACTGCCACCAGTGTTCGCAACCGGCTCAAAATTGGTTGTTCTCACAGTGATTACTTTGATGGCATCGGTCGCCTGCACAGTAGCAATTGCATTGCCTGCGTAGATCGGTCTTTGAAAAGTATCAGGGCTCACCACTTTGGTGATATCTGACACTTGTGCCACATCTAATTTTGCCGCCACACGTGGCAAAGTGTTTTTACCTACCGCCGTTGCAGGCGCAAAAATATGGCTGTACTGAGAAGCCATGGCCAAAATTTGTGCAGCCAAACTTTCACCCAACTGATGCTCCAAATGAGGTGCATCCACATGAATGACTTTGCTCACACCGGCTACCTGAGACGCATCTTTAGCAGCCCCACCGGCTTGATGACCTGCCACCAAGACATGAACGTCTTGACCGCAAGCAAGTGCAGCAGCCACTGTATTTAAAGTGCCCGCTCTCAAAGAATGATTATCGTGTTCTGCAATTACGAGTGAAGTCATTTAAATCACCTTCGCTTCATTTTTTAGTTTTTCGACCAATGTTTTCACATCAGCCACCATCACGCCAGCGCCTCGCACAGGAGGCTCTTGAACTTGGATGGTTTTTAGTCGAGGACTAGGATCCACGCCTAAGTCTTCTGGCTTGCAAATATCTAATGGCTTTTTCTTGGCCTTCATGATGTTAGGCAAAGTGACATAACGAGGCTCATTCAAACGCAAATCCGTGGTTACTACCGCAGGCAACTGAATCGCCAAGGTCTCTAAACCACCATCTACTTCACGTGTCACAATCGCTTGGCCATTTTCAACTTGAACTTTTGAAGCAAAAGTAGCCTGAGGAATATCAAGCAATGCCGCCAACATTTGACCGGTTTGATTGCTGTCGTCATCAATGGCCTGCTTACCCAGAATAATCAACTGAGCCTGCTCTTTATCCACAATCGCTTTGAGCATCTTTGCCACCGCCAAAGGCTGTAACTCGGCATCCGTTTCTACCAAAATACCGCGATCAGCACCAATGGCCATGGCAGTGCGAAGCGTTTCTTGACACTGCGCAACACCGCAGGACACGGCCACAATTTCTGTCGCCTTACCAGCTTCTTTGAGTCGTACCGCTTCTTCAACGGCAATTTCATCAAAAGGGTTCATGCTCATTTTGACGTTGGCAATGTCCACTCCTGATTGATCAGATTTAACGCGCACTTTGACGTTGTAATCCACCACACGCTTAACAGCCACTAGAATTTTCATAAGGACTCTTGTTTTAATAAGTGATTCACCAATGCCTACATTCTAATATGCTTAATTCTTTCTGACTGAACTTTTTCCAGGCCCTATTATTTTGAAATAATCTGTGGATAATGAGACCATCCATTGCAGATCATGTACTGGTTAAGTGAGTCATTTGATCAGTGATTGACCGCCTAAGTTATTCACAAAAGAAGAGAAAAGAAAGAAATTGCGATTGCTGACTAAATTAGCTCTTTTTGGCTACGCTCACCGCTGGCCCATGATGACCTTGACACTGGGTTTGACCGCTCTCATATCTGGATGCTCAACTTTGCCCAGCACCTCTACAGATCCAGCATCACCCATGAGTAGTTCCACCTCCAGTATTGAAATCATTGAAGCTGAAAAAACACCGGATTCTTTGGCACCATTTTTAGAGAAAGTCAGCAAAGACCATCAAATTCCATTGAACTCATTACAAAAAGCATTTGAAGGTACCAAAACCATTCCCTCTATCAAGAAGTTGGTCATGCCACCCCCTCCAGGTTTTCAGAAAAACTGGAAGGTCTACAGAAGTCGCTTTGTTGAACCTCGCCGCCTAGCAGCAGGCCAGAAATTCTGGAAAGAACATCGCACTTTTATTGAAAAAACTGCAAAAGAAACTGGCGTCCCCGCCGAAATTATCGTGGCCATTATTGGTGTTGAAACCATCTATGGTCGTCACATGGGCAACTTTTCCGTCAAAGACACCTTAACAACTTTGGGCTTTGACTATCCCGATACTCCGAATAAAGTTGCTCGAGAAACCCTCTTTAAAAATCAGTTGGAAGATTTAATTCTGCTTTGCTGGTCAGAAGATAAAAAAGAGCGTGCCTTTCAAAATTGCTTAAATCAAAAAGGTTCTTATGCGGGCGCAATTGGTTTACCTCAGTTCATGCCTGGCAGCATTCGTCGCTTTGCCACTGATGGCGACAGAGATGGAAAGATTGACTTAAGAAATTCGCCAGAGGATGCGATTGCCAGCGTGGGTCAATTTTTAAAAATGCATGGCTGGGTCAAAGATGAACCCATTTATTTGAACATCCAAACTGATTCAGAGACCATGGTCACCGCAAAAAATTTGGCCGATGGCGAACCCAAAGCCAAACTTCAAGTGGGGCAATTGGTCAAAAATGGATTATTAAAAGAGACTGATTTACCCAGCAATACCCCAAGTCTAATTGTTGATCTTCCGAGCCCCAACAGCTCCGGTGGAACCGACGTTCATTATGTGATTGGTTTAAGAAATTTCTTAGTCATTTGCGACTACAACCGCAGTTTCTTCTACGCTCAATCCGTGGCCGAGTTTGCGGAAGCTTTAGCAGGCGAGAAACCTACCAGCGTTGCCAAAAAGCCCGTGAAGAAAACAAAGCCACAAGCTAAAACATCCCCTAAAAAGAAAAATGGGTCTGAGGCCAGTAGCGCTAAAACTGCTAGCAAAAAAACCACCTCCACAAACTAAGACAGTGTCTTAGGCTGGGAATACGCCTGTGGATAGATAGCGATCACCGCGATCACAAATGATAAAAACAATTGTGGCGTTTTCAACGCGTTCAGCAATTCTTAAAGCAACAACCAGCGCTCCAGCAGCTGAGATACCACAAAAGATGCCTTCCTCTTTGGCCAAGCGACGCGCCATGTCTTCTGCAGCGGCTTGACTCACATACTCAATGCGGTCGACTTTGGCATCCGCATAAATTTTGGGAATGTACTCAGGCGACCATTTACGTATACCTGGAATCTGCGAACCATCCTCCGGCTGAGCGCCAATGATTTGAATATGTTCATTTTTGGATTTGAGATACACAGACACCCCAGTGATCGTGCCAGTAGTTCCCATAGCGGAAACAAAATGAGTGACTTGGCCTTGCGTGTCATCCCAAATCTCTGGGCCAGTCGACTCGATGTGAGCCAGCGGATTATCTTTATTTCCAAACTGATCAAGAATCTTCCCTTTGCCCTCTTTTTGAAGTTGCTCGGCATAATCACGGGCATATTCCATACCACCAGTGGCAGGAGTTAAAACCAATTCAGCGCCATAAGCGGCCATGCTTTGGCGACGCTCAATACTTTGATTCTCTGGCATCACCAAAATCATCTTGTAACCCAAAATGGCAGCCACCATGGCTAAAGCAATGCCGGTGTTACCACTTGTGGCCTCAATCAGGGTATCTCCAGGACGAATATCACCTCGCTCTTGCGCACGCAAAAACATAGACATCGCTGGACGGTCTTTGACTGATCCGGCGGGATTGTTTCCCTCCAATTTGCCCAAGATGACATTATTTCGCTCTTGATTACCAGACCCTGGAATACGTTGTAAACGCACCAAGGGAGTGTGTCCCACTGTTTGGGCAATGGTTGGATAGTTTGGACGTGTACTTGACATATGACGACTATCTTAATGTATTTTGATAGCCGCCATAGATCATTCGCTTATATGCTTATGCGAATTCGAATTGACTTAAGAGGCTTCTTTGGATTTTTTCTCTTCTTTGGATTTTCGACTTTGCTTCGGTGTTTTTTCGACTGCAGCTTTTGGCTGCCCCTCTTTATCTTTGGCAACACTTCTTTTAGAAGAGGGTTCAGATGCTTTAGTCGCCATACCTTTACTATTGATGGTCAAGCCATTTTGCATCAAACGCTCAACAGTTTTTTCACCGATGCCTTTGACGCGAGAGTGCAAGTCCGTGGGCGATTTGAAGGGCCCATTTTTCTGACGTTCTTGCAAAATGGCCTTGGCTTTAGAAGGTCCTAAACCCCGAACTGATTCAAGAGCTGTTTGATCGGCTGAATTGACCTCTACTTTGGCATGAACATATCCAGTCAAAATAAAAAGACCCAAAAAACCAGCCATCACAATCTGAAAGATGGATTGAATGTATTTCAACAACATATAGAGCTCCTTAAAGTAAAAAAGCTTCACCGGATGATGAAGCTTTTCTTTAACGAACTTAGCAATCAGCTGTTGACTAGATTTGTATGACTTACATGGGTTGTGCAAGAAAATCAGAATTGTCTGACAACCATGTCATATATTTGCCGACACCTTGCTCAACAGTTAAAAAGTCAGCCTCGTAGCCAGCCGCCCTCAAATTTGTTAAATCAGCTTGAGTGAAGGATTGATATTTACCTTTTAGAGCCTCTGGAAATGCGACATATTCTATTAAGCGCTCATCTACCAACTCAGACAATGTCAGCTCAGAATGACCATGAATTTTTCTCATCGAATTAATCACGGACTTCGCTACATCATTGAAAGGTTGAGCCCGACCTGAACCAAGATTGAAGATGCCACTCTTTTCTGGATGATCTTGAAAGAATAAATTCACTTTAACGACATCTTCCACTGAAACAAAATCACGTTTTTGCTCACCTTGAAGATAGCCATCGTATTCCCCAAATAATTTAACAGAATTGTCTGCTAAAAATTGGTGGTAATGATGGAAAGCCACAGAAGCCATGCGCCCTTTATGCGACTCTCTAGGCCCATACACATTGAAATAACGGAAACCCACTACTTGGGCAGTGGTGACCTCGTCTTGCAAACGTTGGCGAACCACTTGGTCAAATAAAAATTTAGAGTACCCGTAAACATTCAATGGCTTCTCATGCTGACGATCTTCTTTAAAAACACTTGATCCACCATAAGTAGCAGCTGATGAAGCGTATAGAAAAGGAACGTGATGCTCCGTACAAATATCTAACAAGTCAATGGAGTATCGATAATTGTTCGCCATCATGTATTGACCATCGGTTTCCATGGTATCTGAGCAAGCACCCTCATGAAATACCGCAGTGACCTTGCCAAAATGGCCTTTGGCAAAAGCTTCTAAGAATTCAGATTTATCCAAATAATCAGCAATATCTAAATCCGCCAAGTTCCGATATTTATCCGCAGGCTTGAGCTCATCCACAGCAATGATATTTTTAATGCCCCGCGCATTTAGGCCCTGAACAATATTGGCACCAATAAAACCAGCGGCCCCTGTCACGATGTATGTCATTGCAATTCCTCTAATGAAACCGTTGCTGTACCCAATTTACCGACGACGATACCCCCCGCTTTATTTGCAAGCAACATCGCTTTGGCTGCTGGCCAACCCGCCGCCATAGCAACTGCCATGGTTGCAATCACTGTATCACCAGCACCTGAGACATCAAATACCTCTCGCGCTTGTGCTTTAACGTGCTCCACACCATCGGCTGTAAACAAACTCATCCCCTCTTCAGAACGAGTCAGTAACAAAGCAGTGAGTTTTAATTGTTCTCTTAAAGCTTGAGCTCGGGCGGTCAAGTCAGCTTCATCTTTCCAGCGACCTACCACTTCACGCAACTCAGAACGATTGGGCGTGATGATTGATGCCGCTTGGTATTTACTGTAATCATCGCCCTTAGGGTCCACCAATACAACCTTACCAGCAGCTTTAGCGGCTTCAATCATTTGGGTGACATGAGTCAATCCACCTTTGCCGTAATCTGAGAAAACCACGGCATCCACATTTGTTAACAAGGATTGAAACTGCTCTAATTTGTTCAGTAGCGCCTCATGTGTTGGGGCTTTTTCAAAATCCAAACGAATGAGTTGTTGCTGACGTGCCACCACTCGCAATTTCACAGTGGTCGGTAAATTAGGGTCACGCTGTAAATAACTTTTAACCCCTTGAGCCTCTAGCAATTGTTCAACGCGACGCCCAGGCTCATCATCACCCACCACACCCAAAATAGAAATCTGAGCCCCCACACTCGCAGCATTGCGCGCCACGTTGGCCGCACCACCCAAGCGTTCATCATCTTTACTGACGAGCACCACTGGAACGGGTGCCTCTGGAGAAATTCTCTCGGTATCACCGAACCAATAACGATCCAACATCACATCACCTACCACCAATAAGCGCGCTTTTTGAAAGGCTTGAATATCGGCGGTTGTTAAATGAATGTCCATAATGAATTTTCTTTGAAATATGTTCTTTTAGATGATTGAAAGGTTTTCGCGTTTGAATTATCTTGAATATATCAGGATTACATGGCAGGACCCGACGGAGCGGCACCCTCACCCCGTCGTGGCGAATAAGATTCCCAATGATTGCACCCAGGGCATTGCCAATAAAAACGTCTGGCTCTAAAACCACAATTGCCACAAGTGTAACGAGCCAGGGTATTGGTTCTTTGCTTTAGCAGATTCAAAGACGCTTTAAATTCTTGAGCCGCTTTCTCATCTTGAGCTACTTCAGCCATAGTCAAACGAGCTTGTGCGCGCAAAGCCATCGCACTTAAACTTGGGGTGTGGCGCATCACTTCAGTCATCAATGCTTCTGCTTGAGGCACGCCTTGTAGGTTCATGACATGCTTAAAGGTGATGTCAAGCAACTCTCCACCAGCTTGAGTTTGTAGGGCATCGATCAATACTTGAAGCCCTTTTTGTGCTTGCCCTAATTGCTGATGAGCCTCAATCCAACGATTGGCGACTAAATGTAAGTAAGCGGGATGATTTTTGGCAATCAATGACCAAATCTCAATCGCTTGGGTCAATTGCTGCTGCGCTAACAAGCAATCACCTTGCAACATAATCGCTCGCGGATGCGCAGGAATGGCTTGCATAGCAGCCACAATGTGTTGATTGGCGCCGGCCAAATCTTTGCGTCGCAAAGCTTCTTCAGCTAACTCACAATGAAAATGAGCAATCTCTTTTTGACGCCCGATACCTTGCAAGACCTCTAACTCTTGGGATGCCACAATCGCTTTCGACCAGTCTTTTTCGACTTGATACATTTCCAGCAAACTCTCTTTGGCTGGTATGCCATATTTACTTTGTGGGCTGACTTGATTGAGGGATGTTTCCGCACGGTCCAATAATCCCGCTCTCAAAAAGTCTCTACCCAATTCATAGGCAGCATGATCGCGATGGCGTGAAGGCAAGTCCTCCCGATTCGCTAAATGCTGATGAACGCGAATGGCCCTCTCCGTTTCGCCACGACGCCTAAATAAACTTCCTAGAGCAAAGTGAAGCTCGCTGGTTTCAGGATCTAATTTGGCGATTTGTACCAAGGCATCAATGGCTTTATCCGGCTCCTCATTGAGTAGAAGATTAAGGCCTTTGAATGTTGATTTTTGCTGAGCCAAACGTTCAATTTCATCTTCGCGCTTTTCTAAGCGCATGTCCCAGCGAGCCCCCACCCAACCTAAAGCAAACACAATAGGTAAAGCAAATAACCACCAGGTCTCAATCTGTAACACGATTTATGAACGATCTTGTTTGAAGCGGCGCAAACGAATGCCGCTGAGTAATGTGAGAAAAATACCTAAAACAAAAGCGATGAATAACACCAAGATGAGGGGTAAATCCCAACTTAAACCAGGAATTAAATGGAAATGAATTTCTTGGGTATTACCTAAAGCCAATAAAACAAACAGGATGAAAAGGATGATTCGTCCAATGATCCGCAAAGCTCTGAATGCGGCATTCAGAAACCCGGTCATTCTTTAGTGTCGTCTTTCTTGGGTAGGTCGACGCGTTCGCGTAACTCTTTACCAGGCTTGAAGTGCGGCACATGCTTGGCCGGCACCATGACTGCTTCGCCAGATTTAGGATTGCGTCCCTGACGAGGTGGACGGTGATGCATCACAAAACTACCAAAGCCACGTAACTCAATACGCTTACCTTCAGCCAAGGCTTGTGACATGGTGTCGAGCAATGTTTTTACGGCCAACTCAACATCACGCGGCAATAGCTGCGGGAATGCCTGAGCCAAACGCTCTACCAATTCTGATCGTGTGATTGTCGATGAATCACTGCGTTCTAAATCGTCCATAACTCAACAATATTCTTTTTTATTGGTTTTGAAAATCCCCACCCTTGCGGATGAGGATTCACCTATACATTACACCAAGTATTAATTACCTTGGTTGTCCAACTTAGCTTTTAGCAATGCGCCTAGGTTAGTAGTGCCTGCACTAGCTTCGTTCTGCAACTTGCTCATGGCTTGTTGCTGATCGGCGCTATCTTTAGC
>JALRCP010000086.1 GCA_023257325.1 Polynucleobacter sp.
GAATGGCATGCATGAGTTTCTCATCTGGGGTTTTCCAAGCACCCCCTGATTGATTGGCCATATAAACCACCGCTTCTGAAAACTTTTCAAGAGTCAGATCTGGTTTACCGCCCTTTGGTGGCATGCCACGAACACCCACATAACCATGAGCCGTTAATGTTGCCTGCCCTTCTTTAATTAGCGGAGCCCACTTGGCTTTATCACCAACCTTGGGAGCACCTGCCACACCGGCACCATGACAAGCCATACAGACCTGCTTATAAGTAACTTCGCCGTTTGCCATGGCAGAGCTAGCACCAAACATGATGACAGTTGTGATTAGAAGGCGGGGATTAAATCTCATGGTTACTATTCTTAAGTGGATGATTGGCAATAGTACCTATAAATACTCTAGCTTGCTCAAAGCATAAAAAAAGCCCCAAATAATGGGGCTTTTTAATATTTGGGGTGGCTGATGGGGCTCGAACCCACGACAACAGGAATCACAATCCTGGACTCTACCAACTGAGCTACAGCCACCGTAGAGAAATGAGATTATAACCTGTCTGACTCTTCATGTTCAACATACATTCTGAGCTCTTGATTGGCGTCTTCAAAAAAGGTACGAATGTCCTTCTCTGTCTTAACAGCTCCTAGCAATCGATAATCAGAGAGCTTACGGCGCCAATGCTTAGACCCTCCCTTGCCATGAGCCAAACCCAGACTGTGTCGAGTAATGGCCGCCATATGAAACGGTTGCTTATTTTTCTCACAAAGCATGAGCCAACGGGTACATTGACCAATCAAATCTTGGGTAATGCGATTCCACTGTTCAACACCAAAGAAGTGTCCAAAAGCTTGGCCATCTGTTGCCAACATCTCATCCCAATCTAACATCATGCCAGGCGTGTGATAGGCGGCACGACCAATCATAAAACCATCAAAATCATTCCAGTGACGCGCAATATCACCATTGGTTTCTAAACCACCATTGAGTAACACTTTGAGATGGGGAAAATGCTTTTGCGCATCAACTCGCAATTGTTTAGCAATTTCATAACGTAAAGGCGGAATCGTTCGATTCTCTTTGGGTGATAAACCTTTCAAAATAGCATTGCGAGCATGGATGGTTACTTGACTGGCCCCCGCTTGCGCAACCTTGCAAATAAAGTCTAAGGTAAATTGATAATCTTGCTGATTATCTTGAACATTCATATCGTTCAAACCAATGCGGTGCTTCACTGTAATGGGAATATCCACTGCGTCCACCATGGCTTTAACGCAGTCAGCAACCAAATTGGGCTCAGCCATTAAACATGCTCCGAATGACCCTCGTTGCACCCTCTCAGAAGGACATCCGCAGTTCAGATCGATTTCATCATAGCCCCACTTCTGAGCTAACTTAGCAGCCGTGGCCAAATCTTCAGGTTCACTACCCCCTAACTGCAAAACAACTGGATGCTGCACTTCATCAAAGTCGAGATGCCTTGGAACATCACCATAAATCAGGGCACCCGTGGTCACCATCTCACTGTATAAAACGGCCTTTTTAGTCAGACTGCGATGAAAAGTTCGACATTGTCGATCAGTCCAATCCATCATCGGGGCTACTGCTAATCTCTTCATGCTTGAATTATCAACCAAAATTTTTTTCTCAAAGAGGTGTTTTTAGAATGAAAGACTAAGGCTACTTTTGAAGCTATGGCTCATGTGAGTCAGCGGGTCAACAAAGGCCAACTCTTTGGCCAATAACTGCAATGGTTCATCAAAATTCTTTCCTACTGTGACATGCGGTTTTAGAACAGGGTAGATTTGATCGTTTTTGATTGGTAGACCCAGTGCGTTCATATGCACCCTCAATTGATGCTTTTTACCAGTTCCCAAGTTGAGTTGATAGCGAGCCCAATCTC
>JALRCP010000188.1 GCA_023257325.1 Polynucleobacter sp.
CAATCACCCAGTGATTAATGCCCAAGACTTCAGGCAAACCAATCTTGCCAAAATCAGCCCACGATAAAACGGTTGATTTGAAAAATGGAAAGAGCTCTGCATAAATACCTGCTCCAACGATCATACCGATTGCACCAAAAACAGCATGCCAACGACCTTCACCAATCGCTCCCACAGACGTGCCTGGACAAAAGCCCATCACAGCCCAACCAATGCCAAACAATGAGCCCCCCACCAAAATTGCTCCCACGTTCATGGCTTTGTGACTGAGTTTGATAAGACCCATATCATGCATCGCCAAAATACCAAACATACCCACGATGATGGCCGACAACATGAACTTAAAAATAGTCATGTCTTTGAATAACATCGCGCCCACTTGCTTGTCATAACGCAACACACGACCTTTTTGTAATAAGAAACCAAAAAAGATTCCTGTGATCAATCCTAGAATTTGTTCTGTTGACATGTTATTGACCCTTTCTGTACATCCAATTAGCAACCAAAGCACCGGCTCCGAAGAAGAAAGCCAAAGCAATGAACGAACTCATGGAGAGCTGCATCATGCCGCTCAATCCATGACCACTGGGACAACCATCGGCCATGCGCGCGCCCACCATCGCGACAATGCCTCCTAGGAATGAGAAAACTGCACGTTTAGCAACGGACGAGCCAAAACGTTTTTCCCATGTCGGAGGAACGGCTTCTAATTTAAAACTCTTGTCCATGAGTGATGAGATCAAAGCACCAAAGAAAATACCAATGATCATCATGAACTGCCAATCCACTTTGACTTTTTCTTTGACGTAGTAAGCATTCTCTGCAACATGAGCAGGATCCACACTTTGGAATAAAAGACCTGCAGCACGAACAAAGGTAGTAGACGCTCCCAAATAATTGGATTTACCCATCAGAATGGTCGTTAGATACACAGAAGCAATGGCCAAGACTCCCACCAATGCTCCCGCCAGATAAGGACTCCATCCAGAGTTTTCCGACGACGTGTTATTTGTTAAATCAGTCATTTTTGCCTTCCTTTTTAAACACTTATTAATTTACCGAAACACAATATATTAAATTATATATTAATAAATGATTAAATGTCAATTGGGTTTGTAAGTTTCACAATAGCTAGGGTTATGGCAAACACCGATGACTAAATGTAGTGGTCCGTGTTATGGTGTCAGCAATTATCAATGGAGCTGAAATAACCTAAACATGAAGAAAATCGTAGATGTTTTTAAAAGAAAAGACCGCAGCTTGGTCTGGACTTATGTGATCTCTTTAGACCGTGCCCGCCTCACTTCAGGCATTGTTGAATTTGAGCACGAAGCCTTACGCTTATCTGCCCTTGAAGAGCGTGGCGGCAGCGAAACGCTAACAGCCAGAGTCAGACCTGCATAAGTTTTCAGAGTTAGCCTAAGCTAAGGTTGGTGCTCAACCGCCCTACTTGAATCGATAAGTCAGACCCACACCCCACTGATGATCTACTTCAGAGGTGTTGAGCGATTTTTTGTAACCCACATCCAACTCAGCATCATCGCTCAAGCTATAAATAAGACCCAGCAAGGCAAAGCGTGGGTCTTTTTTTTCACTTTTGGTCGCATGGGATGCAATACCGGTATCCATCACAAGTAGCCAATCATCTTTCAGTTGATATGTGAGGCCCACAGATGCTTTGTGAATGTAGCGACGGTTTTCATCCTGACTGCTGATCGATGAGTAACGATGTAACTCTGAACCCATGTTAAACAACCAAGTCCAAGGGCCTACTTCGTATTGAGTCAGTACCGTGATGGCCGCACCTGATCGACCATCCCCCAATTGCTTCTCCTGATCGCCACTTGCTAGGGTCAACTCAGGTTTTAAACCGATCGATAATCCATCACTCTCAAACAAGCGCCACTTAAGACCCAACGCAATGTCATTCAAGCCAGAAGGTCGCGATAAAGTATGGGGCGTATCTAAATAGACATCCAATGTTTCCGTGATGCCACGAGTCAAAGTGGCTGTCGCGGTGCGTGTTTTAACGCCAGCATCACGCAACCAATCGGTATTGACTTCAATTTGATATCCCCCAGGGCCTTGGGTGCCGGTGTCATCTGACACCAAAGGATGAGCAGCATGAACCACTGAAGCCGTCATAAAGAATAAACCAGTGACCAGATGAATCCATGTCGGATGGGCAGGCATTTTAATCATTTTATGTTTCTTGTTTCGCTTTATTTCTTCGTTGCAATCAGACCCAATTGCTTCAGTAATTGTTGCGCTCGCTGGTAATCAGGGCTTTGCTGTAATTCATCCCAATTCAGGGCCTTTGATGTGGGCATCAGCTTTTGAACACGCGCACGTGAGGCTTGGTAAGCTTTTTCGTTGTATTTAAGTTCTTTGAGTAATTGATCAGCCAAGTCAGGGCGATTACAAATCAATACCTGGTCACATCCTGCTTGTAGCGCCATCTCAGCACCCTTGACCACACTACCCGCCACTGAAGCACCCTCCATGGAAAGATCATCACTGAAAATGACGCCTGTGAATTTCAACTGATTTCTCAAAATTTTTTGTAACCAAACTTTGGAAAAACCGGCGGGATTTTTATCCACCTTGGGATAAATGACATGTGCTGGCATCACTGAAGCCAAGCCGAGACCTAAATACTCATAGGGTTTGGCATCATCTTCCAAAATTGCCTTGAGCGAACGCTCATCGACGGGAATAGCCACATGCGAATCTGCCTCGGCCCAACCATGACCCGGGAAATGCTTGCCACAGTTGGCCATACCTGCCAATTGCAAACCATGATTCAAGCTCTTAGCGAGCATCGCGGCAATACGCGGATCCCGATGAAAGGAACGATCGCCAATCACCCCACTTCGCCCAAAGTCCAAATCCAATACGGGTGTAAAGCTGAAGTCAACGCCACAAGCTCTCAACTCGCTGGCCAAAACATAACCAACCGCTGTGGCCGCTTCCATGGCTTTGAGCGCATGCTCGGCCGTAGCCTTTTTACCTGCATGGGTCCAAATCTCCCCCAAGGCACGCATCGCTGGCAAGTGCGTGAACCCATCGGTACGACAACGTTGTACACGTCCCCCTTCATGGTCAATGCTAATCAAGACATCTTGACGCACTGACTTAATCGCTTGAGTGAGCGCAGTCAACTGCGCTCTGTCTTGGTAATTGCGCCCAAACAAAATCACACCCCCAGTTTTAGGATGCGCAATCCGGCGAATATCGTCTTGAGTGAGGGTCTTGCCGACCACATCTAGCACAATCGGGCCAGCTTTGAATGCAGTTGATTTTGTCATGGTGTATTGAATCAATCGATTAAATGGGTTGGTTTGTTGGTTTGTTGATTTGGTTTTTTGTTGACTTAGGTTTTATCCAATCATGTCTTTTGGGTCGGTGATGCCGGTGATTAAAGGCATACCCTGAGTAACCACGACAAAAGCAATCGCCACATCAACTTCATCACTGATGCTAACTTGAGCAGAAAAAGATTGTTGCTCCATAAACTCCTGTAAAAGGCCTGAGCATTTGACAACAGGCTTGCCAGAAGCATCATTCAAGGTTTGCATCGCTCGCCAAGACATGGGCATGTGCATACCCAAACCAATCGCTTTTGAAAATGCCTCTTTGGCAGCAAAGCGTGTGGCCAGATAAGCCATTCCTCTAGACTCATTACGCGCCAAACGCGCTTGAAAGACTTGCATCTCATCAGGGCCCAAGATACGTTCAGCCAAGCGACCATGGGTTCTCTCATAGGTCGCCTTCAGACGATCTATTTTGAGAATGTCGGTGCCGATGCCTGTAATCATGAGCGCGATTTTCTGGCAAGCGCTGCTTGACGAGCTTGAATCATGATTGTTCGCATGTCTTGAATAGCGGCTTTCCATCCTTTAAAAACCGCTTCGGCCACAATCGCATGCCCAATATTTAATTCTGCTATTTCCAATATTTCTGCAATCGCCTGCACGTTGCCCTCGTGCAAGCCATGACCAGCATTTACTTTTAAGCCTATTGAGTTTCCGTATTGAGCTGCTGTACGAATGCGTTGCAACTCCTGCGCTTGCTCTGCACCAGTGGTGTCGGCATATCGACCCGTGTGCAACTCAATGACTGTAGCGCCGGTTTCTTTGGCTTTAGCAATTTGCCGCTCATCCGGGTCAATAAAAATAGATACTGTGATGCCAGCCTGTATCAGGCGTTGCGTGGCATTTTTCACATTCTCAAAATTTCCCACCACATCTAAGCCACCTTCGGTGGTGACCTCTTGCCGTTTTTCAGGAACCAAACAAACATCATGTGGTTTAACCTGGCAAGCAATCTCAATCATCTCTGGTGTCACAGCACACTCTAAGTTCATGCGCGTTTTAATTAAAGGGCGCATATTGATCAAATCAGCATCTTTGATGTGACGACGATCTTCTCTTAAATGCAAAGTGATTAAGTCAGCTCCATACTCCTCCGCCAACTGTGCTGCCTTCAAAGGATCAGGATAAATCGTGCCGCGCGCATTTCTGAGCGTGGCCACATGATCAATATTGATGCCTAGATCAATGATATTTTTTGGCAAAAGCTTGTTGTGAGATGACATGAATGGAATTATGCCTATTTAATCAATCAAGGTGGTTAACTGTGATTTAGATTTTTTTCAGGTCAATTAAGATCTGACGAGTCATCATGGCTTGGTCGGGCAAATGTAAGCCCAACAAGAAACGAGTCAGGCTCTTACTCTGCATGAGTGTTTCCGGATCTTGATAGTTTTTATCGTTCATGCATTTCAAATGTTTGCCAGTCATGACAGGCCAATGACCAGGATCATCAGCTTGTAAACGTCGGATGCCCTTCTCTGGCTGATAGACGTAATGCTCATCATCTTCAGGAATTTGTTGTGTATCAATGCAAAAGTTCAAAGCTGCAGCAAAACCAGCTTCTTTAAGAAGGCTCAACTCAAAGGGTCTTAAGATAGGCTCAAGATCTTTGGGGTCTTGCCCCAAGAGGTGAATGGTTTTGGCGTATTCATCATAGAGCTCTTCGTATGAGTCTTCTCTCGCTATGAATTTGACCAACAGTTCATTGAGGTAAAAGCCACACAAAAGTGCATCACCAACCAAAGGAGGCACTCCCCCTAACCACTCGGCCTTGGTCATTGTGCGCAGTTCACTTTTACCACTCCATGAAACCGCCAAAGGTTGGAAGCGCTGCAATACGGGCCGCAAGACTGAATGGGGTCGCTTGGCCCCTTTGGCAATGAGTGCCATGCGTCCGTGAGAACGGGTAAATACATCCAGAATCAAACTGGTTTCTTTATAGGGAATGCTGTGAAGCACAAAGGCTGGTTCGTCGGTGACGCGCGTGGCCATGATGATGTCTTATTCGATGCCTTGCTCACGCAGGATGACACGATCATCCGCCCAACCACTTTTGACTTTGACCCAAGTCTCTAGAAATACTTTGCCATCAAAGAGTTTTTCCATATCTTGCCGAGCTTCAGTAGAAATACGCTTGAGTTTGGCACCCTTCTCACCAATCACCATGGCTTTGTGACTTTCACGATCCACTAAGATTGTGGCCGCAATGCGACGCATAGTACCGTCCATCTTAAATTGATCAATGATCACTGCACTGGCATACGGCAACTCGTCTCCAGTATGGCGAAAAACTTTTTCTCTAAGAATTTCTGCAGCCAAGAATTTTTCACTGCGATCCGTCAACATATCTGACTCGTAAATGGCTTCTTGCTCAGGCAAGTAGGGCTCTAAGAAAGTGAGTAAGCGTTTGACATCCTCGTTATTTTTAGCAGTCATTGGAATGATTTCTGAGAATTCAAACTTCTCACTCATCTCTCGCATGAAAGTGAATAGCTTTTGATCACGGTCTTCTGGAGCATCCGCTCTGGAGGCAAAAACATCCAACTTATTGGCGAGCAACACCACGGGAATGTTCTTGGGCAAAATTTCCAATACCTGCTCGTCCGCTTTACTCCAGTAACCAGACTCCACCACAAACAGAATCACATCCACATCGGCCATGGTCGTTTTGACTGTGCGGTTCATGACCTTGTTCATGGCATTGTTGTATTTGGTCTGAAATCCTGGTGTGTCAACCAAAATAAACTGTGCTGTGTCTGTGGTGTTCACTCCGAGAATACGATGACGCGTAGTTTGCGCTTTGCGTGAAGTGATACTCACCTTTTGACCTACCAAAGCATTGAGCAAAGTCGATTTACCGACGTTGGGTCGACCAACCAGCGCTACGGTTCCGCATCGAAAAGTCATGGTTTAAAGGTCCTAAATATTGGTTTGAGTCTTGGGCATTGGATGGATGTCACTCAGGTTTTAGTTTGAGATTCATCTGATCTTCCGAAGGATCCTTAGCCGTTACCAATGAAGCTTTCTTTTTGGTGGCTTTGGTCTTTTTGGGTTTTCTGCCGGATTGTGAAACTATTTTTTGAGCAGCTTCCAAAGAGAGCTTTGCAGCTGCTTGCTCCGCCGCACGACGTGAAGCGCCCTTGCCATTCAGAATGATTTTCAGAGTTGGAATCGAGCACTCAACTTCAAACTGTTGGTTGTGAGCAACCCCCGTGGTACCAATCACGTTATAGATCGGTAAGGGCAATTGATGCGCTTGCAAATATTCTTGAAGCAAGGTTTTATCGTCTTTACCCAAAGTTCTGGGGTCGACATGCTCCAAAATTTGTGAATACCATTTTCTGAGAACCTGCTTAGAGGCTTCAAATCCAGAGTCTAAGAAAATGGCACCGACAATCGCTTCAAAGGTATCGGCCAAAAT
>JALRCP010000213.1 GCA_023257325.1 Polynucleobacter sp.
CAGGTGAAACGTCTTTTAATTCAGCTAGTGGTGTGCTCATGCGCGGATTGTAAGATGTGTTTCTGTGCTTGGCTAGATTTTTTGATGATTTATATAAAAAGGCGACTTAAAGCCGCCTTTTAAATGATCTAAAAACAAAAGTTTGGCTTAAAACTAATTGCCAAATAATTTTTGACGTAGTTCTCTTCGTTCTTGAGCCTCAAGGGATAAATTGGCTGTGGGTCTTGCAAGTAAACGAGGAATACCAATCGGTTCGCCCGTTTCTTCACACCAACCGTAATCACCAGACTCAATACTTAAAAGTGATTGCTCAACCTTCTTCAATAACTTACGCTCACGATCACGTGTACGAAGTTCCAAGGCATGCTCTTCTTCAATCGTTGCACGATCTGCAGGGTCAGGTACCAATACGTTTTCACGAAGGTGTTCTGTTGTTTCATTGGCATGAAGCAATAAATCTGCTTTCAAGGCCAATAATTTATTTTTAAAAAACTCTAATTGAGCAGCATTCATGTAATCCTTTTCAGGCATTTTCAAAATATCTGCTTCAGTTAATACTTTCTTGCTCATCTCTTGTCCTTTCGGGACTCTAATCTTGCTACAACAAAATACATTGTGTTGCGCTACTCTTTCACGAACCTTTACAGCTCTTTCATGGCCCCAAATATTACCTAATTTTTATAAGAGCTCAGGGCGCGGATTCTACTCTAATCCTGAAAGATTACACCAAACAGGTTTCTAGGCCACCTAATAAAACATCCTTAGGTAAGTCTTTTCCAATAAAAACCATGCGAGTTTCTTTTTTATCTTTACCCCACGGGGCGCCCAAATCGGTCCCCATCATTTCATGAACTCCTTGAATAATGACTTTACGAGCGTTGCCTTTGATATATAAAACTCCTTTATATCTCAACATCTTAGCCCCAAAAACTGACAAGATTCCACCTAGGAAATCCTCTAATTTTTGGGTGTCAAACGGCCTATCGCTCCTAAAAACAAAGGACTGAATTTTGTCGGTATGGCCTTTGCGCATAAATTGAATGGTTTGAGCTTGACCATGATCATGCCCATGGTTGCAATCTGGGCCATGCTCATGATGGTCATGACCACAATTTTCATGATCATGATCCTCTTGCTCTAGGAAATGAGGGTCAATTTCCAACTTGTCATTGAGATTAAAACCGCGCAAATCCAACACTTGGTCTAATGAAACTGCCCCCTGAGAGATTCCAGAAATTGGCGCGCGGGGGTTCATGTGCATCAAACGATGCTTGAGTGCGCTGACGGCTTGTTCATTCACCAAATCTGTTTTAGTAATAAAAATTCGATCCGCAAAACCCACTTGTTGTTGGGCTTCCTCTTGTTGATCTAACTGTTGATTGCCATGTTTGGCATCAACCAAGGTAACGATTGCATCTAAGATGTAATGGCTAGCAACTTCATCATCCATAAAAAAAGTTTGAGCCACTGGACCAGGGTTGGCAACGCCGGTAGTTTCAATAACCACTCGGTCGAATTGAATTTTTTTGGCTTGTCTTTGGTCAAATAAATCGTTCAGCGCTTTAACAAGATCTCCTCGAATGGTGCAGCACACACAACCATTACTCATTTGCACAATTTGTTCATTGCTGTCTTGAACCAAGATGTCGTTATCAATGTTTTCTTCGCCAAACTCATTTTCAATCACGGCAATCTTTTTGCCATGGTTTTCATGAAGGATGTGCTTAAGTAGAGTTGTTTTACCGCTTCCTAAAAAACCAGAAAGAATGGTGACCGGAATTAACGCCATGATGTGTTCCTTATTAATCTTTTAATTATGAGCATTTCTTGAAAACTTGGCTACAGTCTTTGAAGTAAAAGGCCCTTTAGGTAGTCGCCCTCTGGAAAGCTGGTCAAGAGGGGGTGATCGGCTCCAGAAGAAAGCCTTTTTATTAGCTTGAAATCCATGGTTTTGTCATTTGAATGAGTCATGGCCTCTGCACTGGCCGTAGCAATGGTTTTTTCAAACAATGCTGCATCCACCGCACCAGAACAAGAAAAAGTAAACAGCAAGCCACCAGGCTTGAGTAACTGCATGCCTGCGCGGTTGATTTCTTTATAAGCTCGTAAAGCTTTGTCTAGGTGATGGGAGGATGGCGCAAATTTAGGCGGATCTAAAACAATCACATCAAACTGTTTTTCCTCTTTCCTAAACTGAGTCAAAACATTAAATGCATCTGAATCAATCCAAGTTGCTCTTGAAGCGTCAAAATTATTCTGGCTCATTTGTTTCTGAGCCATCGCCAACGCCTCACCTGAGGAATCAACTGAAGTCACATGCTTGGCGCCACCTTTGAGGGCCGCCAAAGAGAATCCGCCGGTATAACAAAACATGTTTAAGACTTCTTTGTCTTTTGACATTTGCCCCAATAAATCTCGGCTGTCTCTTTGATCAATATAAAAACCGGTTTTGTGACCGTGCATCACATCCACGCTATACAAAACACCACACTCATTAATTTGAATAGGTTCTTCTGGCTGATCACCAAACAAGATGCCAGTGTGGGGCTCCAGTCCCTCTCGCGACCTAACAGCAGCATCAGATCGCTCAACAATTCTTTGGCAGTTGGTTTCTTTAATCAATGCCTGAACAATGGCTTCTTTCCAATGCTCCATACCAACAAACAAAAACTGGCATACCAAGGTATCCGCATATTGGTCTACGATCAAACCAGGTAGACCATCGCTTTCGCCAAAGATCAAACGAATCGCGTTGGTGTTTTTAACCCACTGTTGACGGTGTGAGATAGCTTTGGCAATGCGCCCTTTAAAAAAAGCATGGTCAATGGTCTTTTTCTCATCCCAAGACAGTATTCGTACTCTAATTTGAGAAGCGGGGCTATATAAACCTTTGGCAATAAAACTACCATCATGAGCCAACACTTGGACTGTGGCACCTGGATAAACTTTGCCGTCGAAATGATCAATGGCATTTGAATAAACCCAAGGATGGCGCCTTAATAAGGGGCGCTCTTTACCAGCTTTTAACGTCACACTTGCTTGCATCATGAACTCTTTTTATTTTTTGCTCTTGGGTGCGCCAGATCATAGGCTTGAGCTAAATGTTGAAAATCTAGAGCCGTATAAATTTGGGTGCTGGTAATGCTGGCATGCCCCAACATTTCTTGAACGGCTCGCAAATCACCTGACGATTGTAAAACGTGACTGGCAAAACTATGGCGCAGCATATGTGGATGGACATGTGTGGGCAAGCCAGCTTTAATCGCTAAATCAGCCAAATGTTTTTGAATGGTTCTTGCAGAGACTCTTTTGCCTTGCTTATTAATAAATAATGGCTGGGGCATGCCCTTTTCTTCAACTACATAATTTGCGCGAATTGCAATCCATTCTTTCAATGCAAGAATCGCCGCCTCTCCAACGGGAACGGTTCGCCTCTTCTTGCCTTTACCGAGCACCATGACTTCACTTGCCTCAAAATCAATCCAGCCAGCAGAGGCATATTCTTTTGTCTCTATGGGTGACAAATCAATTCCTAACATCTCAGACAATCGCAAGCCTGAGGAATAGAGCAGCTCAACAATCGCTCGGTCTCTGGCACGTAAAAATAAATCTGCTTGAACATTTTCTTGACCCGAACTTTCTACCAAATTAATGGCATGCTCAACCGAAAGGGCTTTTGGCAGAGGTTTGGCTCTTTTAGGAGCTCGCACATCACTTAAGGGGTTATGGGTAACCAAACCTTTTTGATTCGCCAGCCAAAGGTAAAAGCCTCGCCAAGCCGACAACATTCTGGCAATACTTCGAGGGGCTTGACCTTGAGCATGCAAGCGCACAATCCACGACCTCACTTGATCAGAGCTTAAATCAGCAAAAGAAAGTGATGCCTCTTCTAAGCGCTGCAATAAATAATCAAGATCTTTTTGATACGCAGTAATCGTATGCTTAGATACCTGCCTAAGCACATGAAGTTCACGCAGATACTCTTCCGCGAGCTGAACTTTCATGATGGCGATGCCCTAGTCCTTTGCCCGAATCATGGCTGCACTCGCTAGTTCGCCAATTTGCTCAAGGTATACGCGGCCCATGTCAGCAGTGAATTTTTCAATCTGATGACTCGCCAATATCATTTGCATTTGAACTGCTGGCAAATCAATCACAGCCAAACTTTTCACCTCGTCTGCAACAAGATTTTTTAATTGATCTGGCGCACCTTCCTTAGGTCCGCAGTAATTTGAGTCATTGGACTGTTCAATTAATTGAACAGATTCAACCTCAAAAACTTTAGACAGTCCATCAGTAATCGCGGAATCAACTTCAGCTTTTGTTTTGGCAACCAGCAAACTCTTTAACCAGGCAATCATCAAACCTTGCGTTTTATCATTTTGACTACCAAAGCGAAGCATGTCCGACAAGCGCTGATTAAGCGCCTGATTTTGTTGGCGCAAAACCCCTAGCTGGCGCTCTTGCAATGAAATCGCACGATCTCCATGAGGGTTTTTTAATTGGATCTCTGCCAATAAATTGGCATGGCGATCAAAAAATCCCGGGGTGGCTTTTAGCCATTCCGCCACCAAAGCTTCGCGCTCTTGTTGTTCAAGGTGATTGTTTTCTTGTTGTGTCATGCTTAACTCAACTTATCCGTTAATAATTTATTGACCTGCTGAGGATTGGCTTTGCCTTGTGTGGCTTTCATGATTTGACCAATGAGCGCATTAAAAGCTTTTTCCTTACCCGCCCTAAACTCTTCAACCGATTTCGGGTTGGCTGCAAGCACCTGATCAATGATGGCCTCAAGCGCACCTGTATCGCTGATTTGCTTCAACCCTTTTGCGTCAATGATTCTGTCAACTGCATTGACGTCAGTGGCTTTTTCATCCCACATGGCCAGGAAGATTTCTTTAGCAATTTTGTTAGAAATTGTTCCATCAGAAATTCTATGAATTAACTGTGCGATTTGTTCAGGACTTAGTGGTGATTGACTGGCGTCAATACCCTCTTTATTCAAAGCTGAAGCAAACTCGCCTGCCATTAAATTAGCAGCAGACTTGGCTTGCTCTTTCTTTAGATGTGTTAATAATTGCTCATAAAAATCAGCTGTGGCTTTTTCCTGAGTCAGGATCTGACAATCATATGGCGATAGTCCAAGCTCACTTTGCCAACGCTCAGATTTTTGCGCAGGCAACTCTGTCATTTCTGCTCGCTCTTTCGCTATCCATTCTTCAGAAATGATCAATGGTAGAAGATCAGGATCAGGGAAATAGCGATAGTCGTTGGCATCTTCTTTGCTGCGCATGCTTCGCGTTTCTTTTTTATCAGGGTCATACAAGCGCGTCTCCTGAACTACCTTGCCGCCATCTTCAATCAACTCAATCTGGCGACGCACTTCATACTGAATAGCCTCCTCTAAAAAGCGGAATGAGTTCAAATTTTTGATTTCGCAGCGAGTGCCAAACTCAGCCTGCCCAACAGGTCTTACAGAAACGTTTGCATCACATCGGAACGAGCCTTCTTGCATATTCCCATCACACACCCCTAGCCAAACAACTAAGCTATGTAGAGCTTTTGCATACGCCACTGCTTCTGCAGCACTTCTCATATCGGGCTCGGTCACAATTTCCAAAAGAGGGGTTCCAGCCCTATTTAGATCAATACCGCTTGAAGATTCACCATGAGGGCCACGAAAATCCTCGTGCAAAGACTTGCCTGCATCTTCTTCAAGATGCGCCCTGGTCAATTGAACACTTTTCGCAACACCATCCAACACAATGTGAACTTTGCCACCTTGAACCACCGGGATTTCAAATTGACTGATTTGATAGCCCTTGGGTAAATCAGGATAAAAGTAGTTCTTACGCGCAAAAATACTCATCGGCGCGATGTGCGCACCGACGGCCAAACCAAAGCGAATTGCGTGAGCAACAGCGACCTTATTTAATACTGGTAAGACCCCAGGTAAAGCCAAGTCAACTGCACAAGCCTGTTTATTAGGCTCCGCACCAAACTCGGTCGATGCTCCACTAAAAATTTTTGACTGAGTTCTTAGCTGGGCATGGGTTTCCATGCCAATCACAACTTCCCATTGCATCACACGCCCCCTTTCTTGGCAAAAGGTGATTGTGCTTGATGCCAATTGGTTTCAAGTTGATAGGCATGTGCCAACTGCAACAATTGCGCCTCAGAAAAATAGTTGCCAATCAATTGAATGCCCACAGGCATTCCATCCGCGCCAAATCCGCAAGGCGCACTCATTGCAGGCAAGCCAGCCAAATTGGGCGACAAGGTATAAATATCTTCTAAATACATTTGGGTTGGGTCTGAAACTTTTTCACCCAACTTTCCAGCCACTGTAGGAGCCACAGGGCCTGCAATGATGTCGCACTTTTCAAAAGCATTTTGAAAATCCTGCGCAATAATGCGACGAATGCGCTGAGCCTTTAGATAATAGGCATCGTAATATCCATGCGACAAGACATAAGCTCCAATCATGATGCGACGCTTTACTTCAGAGCCGAAACCTTCTGATCTTGAACGTTTGTACATGTCTAAAAGATCGGTGTATTGACTCGCACGGTGCCCATATCGAACACCATCAAATCGACTTAAATTACTAGATGCCTCGGCGGGTGCCAATACGTAATACACCGGAATAGATAATTCTGTTTTTGGCAATGACACTGGAACGCACTCGGCGCCCATTTTTTTAAACTGATCAATGGCAGACTCAACTGCCAAACGCACATCCGCACTTAAACCATCCCCAAAATATTCTTTGGGCAAACCAACTCTCAAGCCCTTCAACGGTAAACCAGCTTCACCAGTCCAGGTTTTACCTAACAGGCGTGTGTAATCTTCAGTTGCACGATCTAAGCTAGTTGAGTCTTTAGGATCGTGACCTGCCATGGCATTGAGCATGATGGCGCAATCTTCGGCCGTCTTTGCCATTGGCCCCGCTTGATCAAGCGAGGATGCATAGGCAATCATGCCGTAACGAGAAACGCGTCCATAAGTTGGCTTGATGCCAGTAATGCCACACAAAGAAGCTGGTTGACGAATTGAGCCACCTGTATCTGTTCCTGTTGCAGCTGGTGCGAGTCCTGCTGCAACCGCCGCTGCAGAACCGCCAGATGAACCGCCGGGTACGCGTGACAAATCCCAAGGATTTTGCGTGGGGCCAGCATACGAACTCTCATTGCTAGAGCCCATTGCGAACTCATCCATATTCACTTTGCCCAAACAAACCATGCCTGCTTGACCAGGGCCTAACTTTGCAACGACTTGAGCATCAAATGGACTGACGTAATTGCTTAATATTTTTGAACCCGCCGTTGTTTTCCAATGCTTAGTCACAAATACATCTTTATGCGCTACAGGAATACCAGTCAATGCTGTGGCTTGACCTTTAGCCAATTGCGCGTCCGCCTCTTTTGCTTGCAAAAGGGTTTGTTCGGCATTGATATCCACAAACGCATTAACCTGGGCTGATTGTGAAATTCGCTCTAAAAAATAATTTGCAAGCTCTTGCGCACTTACTTTCTTTGACTGCAGCGCTTCTGATAACTCTTTGATTGTTTGTGTATGCCAAATCATTCAATCACCTTTGGCACTAGAAATAATCCATCATGTTGAGCAGGAGCATTTTTCAAATATTCTGCGCGTTGATCACCCTCGGTCACCACATCCTCCCGCAAGGGTTGGGCAATTTTCATAATTTGCTCAATCGGATGGGCCAAAGGCTCAATACCATCGGTATTGACTGCTTGCATTTGCTCAACCAATTGGAATACTTTTTGAAGTTGAGCCAAGCTAGCCTCAGCTTCTTGATCAGATAGTGATAAATGGGATAAATGCGCTATGCGCTTAACATCTTCGAGATTCATTTGTCCTGCTACGGTATCATTAAAGGGTTCATTAACGTATTAATTAATCTATTTTCCTACTTAAATTATGTTTGGTCTCTTTCGCAACTACTTTTCTAACGACTTAGCCATTGACTTGGGTACCGCAAATACCCTTATTTACATGCGTGACAAGGGCATTGTCCTTGATGAGCCATCGGTTGTGGCCATCCGTCAAGAGGGCGGTCCAAACGGCAAAAAGACCATTTTAGCCGTTGGTAAGGAAGCAAAACAGATGCTAGGTCGCGTTCCGGGCAATATTGAAGCAATTCGCCCCATGAAAGACGGCGTGATTGCCGATTTCACGATTACTGAGCAAATGTTGAAGCAGTTCATCAAAATGGTCCACGAGACCAAACTGCTTAAGCCTAGCCCACGCATCATTATTTGCGTACCTTGTGGCTCAACACAAGTGGAACGCCGTGCTATTCGTGAATCAGCCCTGGGTGCAGGTGCCTCTCAAGTTTATTTGATTGAAGAACCAATGGCGGCGGCAATTGGTGCGGGATTGCCTGTGTCGGAGGCCTCAGGATCCATGGTTGTAGACATTGGTGGCGGCACCACAGAGGTGGGTGTCATGTCCTTAGGAGGTATGGTTTATAAGGGCTCTATTCGTGTGGGTGGCGATAAATTTGATGAAGCCATCATTAATTACATTCGTCGTAACTACGGTATGTTGATTGGTGAGCAGACCTCTGAAGCCATTAAAAAGACCATTGGCTCAGCTTTCCCAGGCTCAGAAGTCAAAGATATGGAAATTCGTGGTCGCAACCTTTCTGAGGGTATCCCACGTAGCTTCACAGTAACAAGTAATGAAATTCTAGAAGCCTTGACCGATCCATTGAATCAAATTGTGACAGCCGTGAAGGTAGCCCTAGAGCAAACTCCACCTGAATTGGCGTCAGATATTGCCGACCGCGGCATGATGTTGACAGGCGGCGGCGCTCTTTTACGCGATCTAGACCGTTTATTGCTTGAAGAAACCGGGCTTCCGGTCCATGTGGCTGAAGATCCATTGACTTGCGTTGTCAGAGGCTCAGGCATTGCATTAGAGCGTATGGACAAATTAGGCGGCGTATTCTCCCAAGAATAGCCCCTCTAAGCAGCTAACGAGATTCAATTGCAGCTTAGCCCTCCTCCTCTCTTTAAACAAGGTACGCCAGCTTTAATCAAGCTGGCGGCTTGCCTTTTAATCAGCGTTGTTTTGATGGTTCTTGACTATCGCTTCAAGACCCTGAATGAGGTTCGATCTGTAGCGGCTTTTTTATTGACGCCCTTTCAAAGTGTCATGCTTTTTCCAAGAAATGCTCTACGCGCAAGCTATGACTACTTAACATCTAAAAGCTCGTTGGAACAAGAAAATGAAGCTCTCACCAAACGAGTGGCTGAACTTACTTTATTAGCCAATCAATCTGAATTATTTATGGCTGAAAATGCTCAGTTGAGAAAGCTTATCGGCATTCAAGAGCAAACCCGCTTCAAAATATTGATTGCACAAATTTTGTACAGTCCGGCTAACCCAATTTCACAACGAGTTGTGATTGATCGAGGCGCCTCAGACAATATTTCTGCTGGGCAAGCTGTCTCAGACCATCAAGGCATTGTGGGCCAAGTGGTGCGTGTTTTAGAAAACAAATCTGAAGTCGCTTTGTTAGATGATCGCGACATGGTGATTCCAATTCAAGTAGCTAGAAATGGGCTTCGAGGCGCCCTCCACGGAAATGGTCGCGGTCAACCACTAGAATTGCGACACATGGCTGCCGTCAGCGATTTGCAAGTAGGTGATGTATTAATGACTTCAGGCATTGATGGCGTTTACCCACCTGGGTTTGCTGTAGCGACCATCGACAAAATTGAACGCAATGTTGATAAAAATTTTGCGCGTATTTATTGTTCTCCAGTCGGCGGGGTGAATCGCTTTCGTCATGTCATGATTCTTTTTTATGATGCCGGCTTTGGCGGAAGACCAGATCCAGTTAAAAGCATCAAACCAACTGACATCAAATCAAATCAGCGCTACAGAGGAAAACCATGATTGAGAGTGGCTACATTCTTCGTCCAGCCAATCCGCTGTTTATAGCGTTCAGCTTATTGCTCGCTCTTTTATTAAATTTTCTGCCTCTAGGTAACGCGGCCTGGGTGCCCGATTGGCTTTTAGTTTGCCTAGTATTTTGGACCATTTACCAACCAAGAAAAGTTGGGGTCATTTGGGCCTTTGGCTTAGGCTTGATTATGGATGTCCACGATGGCAGCCTGTTAGGGCAGCATGCCTTTATGTATCCCGTTGTGGCTTATTTTGGTATCTTTTGGCAACGCCGAGTTCTTGGGTTCGCTAGACTTCAGCAGGCGCTTCATTTACTTCCACTATTTATTGCTGCCTCTATTTGGCCCTTAATCATTCGCTGGATTGCATCGGGTGAAGTGCCATTGTGGGCTTGGACTAGTCTTTTTTCAGGCTTTATAGAAGCTCTGCTCTGGCCAGTTGCGGTATGGCTTTTGTTGGCACCCCAACGTCGTCCAACCGATGTTGATTTAAACCGTCCAATTTAATTTGACGGCACATGAACCGATTCAATCAATCTCAACCAACAGTCAAGTCTTTTCAGGACAGGCTGTCTGTTGCAATGATTTTTGTTTTGGTGTGTTTTTCAATTCTGCTGATTCGATTTATTTGGCTTCAGGTTTTTACACATCATCGACATTCTGTTGCTGCTGAAAACAATCGCATTGCATTGGTTCCCATTCCCGCTAATCGTGGCCTTATTGTTGATCGCAACGGCATAGTGATCGCAAGAAACTACTCTGCCTATACGCTTGAAATTAATCCATCTCAAATTGAAACCGACTTAAACACATTATTAGACGAGCTGTCATCGGTCATTGAAATACAGCCCAAGGATCGTCGTAATTTCTTAAAGTCAGCTGCAGAATCAAAAACTTTTGATTCTTTTCCTATTAAGACTTTATTAAGTGATGTTGAGGTGGCTCGCTTTACGGCTCAGCGCTTTAGATTTCCTGGTGTTGAGATCCGGGCTCGCTTGTTTCGCCAGTATCCGTATGGTGAGCTAGGCTCACATTTAATTGGCTATATAGGCCGCGTTTCTCAAAGAGACCGCGAAAAATTAATTGCTGAACTTGATTCAAGCAAAACTATGGCAGACGATTGGGAGCAGCGAAAAAATATTAATTTGCTGGGCATGCCTTACATCGGAAAAGTGGGTGTTGAACAGAGTTACGAACAAGCTTTGCGAGGTTCTCCGGGATTTGAGCAAGTAGAAATTACTGCGGGTGGAAGGGCAGTTCGCACCCTTTCAACATCTTCCTCTTCTCCTGGTAAAAATTTGGTTCTTTCAATTGATATCAAACTGCAATCTTTAGTTGAAGAACTCTATGGCAAAAGACGCGGTGCCTTTGTGGCCATTGAGCCTCAGACCGGTGACATTTTGGCTTTTGTATCTAAACCAAACTTTAATCCCAACGATTTTGTCGAAGGCATTGACCCAACTAAATGGAAAGACCTGAACGAGTCGCTTGAAAAACCTCTTTATAACCGACCCCTCAAGGGTATTTATTCTCCTGGCTCCACTTACAAGCCTTTCATGGCTCTGGCTGCTCTTGAGACAGGCAAGCGAACCCCCAGCCAATCAATTGCTGATCCAGGCTATTTCACTTTAGGGAATCACACATTTAGAGATGACAAAGTGGGTGGTCACGGCACAGTAGACATGGCCAAATCTATTGTTGAGTCTTGTAATACATACTACTATCACCTCGCCAAAGATATGGGCGTGAACATGATGCATGACTTCATGAAGCCTTTGGGATTTGGTCAAATTACTGGCATTGATTTAGTTGGTGAAGGTCGCGGAGTTCTACCGTCAACCTCATGGAAAGAAAAAACATTCAAGCGACCCGAACAGCAAAAATGGTTTGAAGGTGAGACCATCTCTTTGGGTATTGGTCAGGGCTATAACAATTTCACAATTTTGCAATTGGCTCATGCCACTGCAAATATTGCTAACAAAGGTGTGGTGATGAAACCACACCTGGTGAAATCAATTGAGAACCCTGTGACCAAAGAGCGCACCTTAACTACGCCGCAAGAAAGTTACCGAATTGATTTGAAAAAAGAAAATATTGACGTCATCACGAATGCCATGGTGGACGTCAATCGCTTTGGAACTTCAGCGGCCGCATTTAAAGGAGCGAGCTATAACGCTGCGGGTAAAACTGGTACAGCGCAAGTGTTTAGTTTGAACTCTAAAAACTATAATCATGGTGCCACCCCTGAGTTCATGCGCGACCATGCTCTATATGTTGTTTTTGCCCCCGCAGAAAATCCAAAAATTGCAATTGCAATGGTGGTAGAAAACGCAGGTTTTGGTGCGGCACATGCGGCGCCTATTGCTCGCAGAGCTCTAGATTACTATTTAGAAGGGCGCTGGCCTAAGGAGGTTCCAGAATGGAAAAACGCCCCCTAATACATAAAATTGATTTTCTTTGGAGCGGGCTTGATAAGGTCTTAGGACTAATTGTTTTGAGTCTAGTCGCCATTAGCATCGTCACTTTTATTTCTGCCAGTAGTGGCACTCACGTTCAGCTGATTGACCAGGCTCGAAACCTAGTACTTGCCTACATGGTGATGTTGGTTGTTTCTAGAATTCCACCCAAGTGGTTAGAAAAATCAGCCGTTTGGATTTATACGATTGGAATTGCTCTATTGCTTGCAGTTGCCATGTTTGGTTTGATTAGAAAAGGCGCGCGGCGATGGGTGAACGTTGGCGTCGTGATTCAGCCCTCTGAAATTATGAAAATTGCTATGCCATTGATGTTGGCTTGGTACTTTCAAAAGCGAGAAGGTATTCTAAAAAACTGGGATTATGGTGTGGCTACATTGCTATTAGCATTACCGGTTGCATTGATTGCTAGACAGCCTGACCTTGGCACCTCTTTATTAGTTTTGGCATCTGGTCTTTATGTGATTATTCTAGCCGGCTTTCCTTGGAAATATATTATTCCAGTGGTTGGCCTAGGAACGCTTGGCATCTTATTAATTATCATTTTTGGCGGCTATATTTGTGAACCACAAGTAAGCTGGCCCATCTTGCACGATTATCAAAAAAATCGAATTTGCACCCTGCTGAATCCTAGTTCTGATCCTCTTGGTAAAGGCTTTCATACGATTCAGTCAGTCATTGCAATTGGCTCTGGTGGTCTATTCGGAAAAGGCTGGCTAAACGGCACACAGGCTCATCTAGAGTTCATTCCCGAAAAACATACGGACTTTATTTTTGCAGTGTTTTCAGAAGAGTTTGGTCTACTTGGCAATGTTGTTTTGCTGGGTTTATTTGCTGCTTTAATACAACGCGGCTTTGCGATTTCGTCCAATGCTCCAACATTGTTTACACGTTTACTCGGCGGGGCAATCACCTTGATATTTTTTACCTACGCCTTTGTGAACATGGGCATGGTCAGCGGTTTATTGCCCGTTGTAGGCGTTCCCCTTCCATTTATTAGTTATGGGGGAACTGCTTTAGTAACGCTTGGAGTAGGTGTAGGCATCTTGATGAGTATTCATCGATATAGAAGGCTTGTTCAAAGCTAATTTTTTACTCATAAGGCAAAAGATGGCAATAAAAAAAGTCCAGCATGCTGGACTTTTTTCTGCGAGGAAAGGTAAATTATTTTTTACGCTTATTCACTGCATATTTGAATGCTTTACCAGCAGAAAACTTAACAGTCTTCGCAGCAGCAATCTTGATTGCTTCACCAGTTTTTGGGTTGCGGCCAACACGAGCAGCACGCTTGCCTGAACCGAATGTACCAAAACCAATTAGCTGAACGCTTTCGCCTTTAGTAACAGCTTTCTTGATGTTGTCCATGATTGAATTTAATGCAAATTCAGCCTTAGCTTTTGACAATTCTGCTTCTTCAGCAATTGCCGTAATAAGTTCTGCTTTATTCAAGTGATGCTCCTTATTAATCTTCATTAAGTGAGTTGAGCGCATTAACACACGCTTTACAAATTTTAACCACAATTTTTGTACTAAATATGACTTTTGTAAAAATCTTTTTAAACCACTTTGGGGCGTTGAATTTGCTATATTGGTACCCATGATTCCAGCTTTACCTCTTCACCCCCTATTAATCATTTTTTCTGCTTCACTTTATGCCGCCAGCTTTGGTCTAAATGCTTATTTCATGGGAATTTTTTCCCATTCGATTGGGGTTTCTTGGATTTTTCTACCAGCAGGTCTTCGCTTGCTCTTGGTACTCTTGCTCGGCGAAAGTGGAGCGATTGGCATTGTGATTGCGTCTTCAGCAATTGGTTTAGGTTTCTTTTTTGATGATCCAGTCTTAGCAATTGGCGCTGGTTTTATCAGCGGTTTTGCGCCTTACCTGGCAAGATTCTTAGTTTTTAAGAGTATTGGGCTAGGATCAGATTTATCTAAGCTCAATGGCAATCAATTGTTAAATTGTGTTTTGATTTTTTCAATTATTAGCCCCGTTTTGCATCAAGCTTGGTTTTCATGGAAGATTCCTGAGAATATTTTCTTTGACAACTTGGGGGTCATGATTATTGGCGATCTCATCGGATCATTGATCATCATTTATTGCGCGAAGGGCTTTATTTTTCTTCATAAAAGTAGGTCTAATAAATCTCAAACTCAGAATTAGCCATATCCAAAGTAATGTTTTGAATGTTATAAGATGCTGACTTCTTTCAAAAGAAGAGGGTCTGCATGACTAAAGAAAAAGAAAATTTCTCTACAAGAGAAAATAAGCAAGAAACCAATCGAACCATCTCTAGCAAGGATTTGATGGGTCAATCCAACTATCTTGATATTGATCACGAAGGCGAAACTTATCGCCTGCGCATCACAAAGTTTCGAAAACTGATTCTGACTAAGTAGTTACTCAACCACCACTACATCATGAACAAAATGACCTGTATCACCAAAGCAGGTCGTTGGAATACCTACGTGCTCTCTATAAACTAGGGCGACACGCTTACCCATGCTGTCGTTGATTTTTTTAACCACGGCTTCGTCATGCACTGTGAAATTAAATTTTTCAGTCAGTGTTCCTGGGATGTTAATCATGGCTAACTCACCCTCCCAGGTTTTACAAATCCAACCTTTTTTTGAAAATTTCTGAACATAGCCTGCACGTTCACCCGCTGAATAACTCCAGGATAGAACTAGCCAGGTATACAAACAAAACAAAACGACTACTAAAACAAGAAAGCCTAAAAATTTTTTCATTTCTTCTCCAAACCTGAATCTTCCCAAGTGGGGTACCTTGTCATAATCTTCAAAAACAAAGCAGACTCTAGGTGTTCATTTAACCATCTTTTAACTGCCACAAAATCTAATTGATCAAATTTAGCTACGTCAACCATCATGAATTGACGAATAAATGGAAAAATAGCTATATCTGCAAGGCTGATTTTTTCACCAAAAATATAAGGTGTTTGTTTTAACTGAGTTTCTAACGGATTTAGTTGCAATTCAATAGCCTTTGACAATGTGTCACTCAAGTTAGTTTCTGGAAATCTGTCTGGATATTTATATTGGTCTAAGAGTTTCTTAAAAGGTCCATCATTTCGAGCAACCCATTGATCGATAGAAGCTTCAAGTTCTTTTTTTAACCATTCATCTGGGTCAGATTGAGACAAGGCCCAACGCATGATCAAATAGCTTTCATCAATGACCAATGTTCCTTGCCGTAAGACTGGAACGGTGCCCTTAGGTGAAATAGCCAACATTGAAGATGGTTTTTCACGCAGCGAGATTTCTCGAATTTCTACATCAATGCCCGCATAAGCCAAAGCCATTCTTGCTCTCATGGCATAGGGGCAGCGACGATAGGAATAAAGAATGGTTTGAGTCATTGATAAATAATTATCTTTTGAGTATTTTTATCAGTACTGGGCTTCAAGCATTTTTACCAAGGCATAAACACTTTGATTTGCAGGCGTTGGAATTTGATATTTTTCTCCCAGCCTAACAATCAAACCATTCAAATAATCAATTTCTGTTTTTCTTTTCTTGGTTACATCTTTT
>JALRCP010000067.1 GCA_023257325.1 Polynucleobacter sp.
GTGGTACTACAAGAACGTAGGTAGCGAGAAGTGCCCAATCGTGGACACATTCTGGCAAACAGAAACCGGTGGTCACATGATTACACCATTACCAGGTGCCACACCTTTGGTTCCAGGTTCTTGCACTTTGCCATTGCCAGGCATCATGGCAGCAATTGTTGATGAAGCGGGTGGCGATATGCCGAACGGTCAAGGTGGTATCTTGGTGGTTAAACGCCCATGGCCTTCTATGATCCGTACCATTTGGGGTGACCCTGAGCGCTTTAAGAAGAGCTACTTCCCAGAAGAGTTGGGCGGCACGCTTTACTTGGCGGGTGATGGTGCGATTCGTAATAAAGACACTGCTTACTTCACGATCACAGGACGTATTGATGACGTCTTGAACGTTTCAGGTCACCGCATGGGTACGATGGAAATCGAATCATGCTTGGTCGCTAATCCATTGGTGGCAGAAGCTGCCGTGGTGGGTCGTCCAGATGACATGACGGGTGAAGCCATCGTGGCTTTCGTGGTTCTCAAAGGCAAGCGCCCAACAGGTGAAGAAGCGAAGAAAATCGCTACTGATTTACGTAATTGGGTGGGTAAAGAAATTGGACCCATTGCCAAACCTAAAGAAATTCGTTTCGGTGACAACTTGCCTAAGACTCGTTCAGGCAAGATCATGCGCCGCTTGTTGCGTGTCTTGGCGAAGGGTGAGGAAATCACTCAAGACACATCAACACTTGAAAATCCAGCCATCTTGGAGCAACTCAAGCAAGCGATTTAAGTTTCCTTAAAGTAGCAACTTGTAGTGATTCAGGCCGGTTACCCTAGGGTGCCGGCCTATTTTCTTGGCACTGAGTCATAATCTGCCTATGCAAATGCGTTCCGAGTCCAAAAAAATCGGTTTTTTTTATCTGTTGTTCACGGCAGGCTTTTTGCTGTTCGTCTATTTTTTAGGGTTAATGGAGCAGCGGACCGGCCCAGGTATTTGGCTGGGTTATGTGTTCCTATTTGTCACCATAGCGATCTATGCCAGTATTGGCTTGATTTCTCGCACATCAGACATCAGTGACTATTACATCGCAGGTCGTAAGGTACCTGCGATTTTCAACGGCATGGCCACCGCTGCTGATTGGATGAGTGCCGCGACCTTCATTGGTTTAGTGGGGATCTTATTTAGTTCGGGTTACAAAGGCTTGGCCTTTATTGTGGGTTGGACCGGGGGCTTTTGTTTGGTAGCCATGCTGATTGCACCTTATCTGCGCAAATTCGGCTCTTACACCATCCCAGATTTTTTAGCGATTCGTTATAGCCAAGGCAAAGAGGGTGGAAGTCGAACAGTTCGCATGGTGGCTGTTTTCACTACGATTATTTGTTCATTCGTGTATTTAGTCGCCCAAATTCAGGGGGTTGGTTTAATTGTCAACCGCTTCATTGGTGTTGAGTTTGGGGTAGGGGTGTTCTTTGGTTTGGCTGGTATTTTGGTCTGTTCATTTTTAGGTGGTATGAGGGCTGTGACCTGGACTCAGGTTGCGCAATACATCATTTTAATGATTGCTTTATTGCTACCTCTGAGCATGATTTCGTATAAAAAACACAATTCCATTTTTCCTCAAGCCAGCTACGGAAAAGTTTTAGAAGAAATTGAGTTTCATGAAAAAGATTTTGAGGTGACTGCTGAGGAAGTCAAGGTGCGTGATTTTTATCACAAGCAAGTTATTTCGCTGGATAAGAAAATTCAAAACTTACCCCAATCCTTTTATGACGGTAAGAGGCAAGCAGAAAAAACACTTCAGGATGCGAGAACTCAGCAGTTACCTCTCAAAGAATTAAAAGCTTTAGAAAGGTGGTTGGCCGAATATCCTAAAGATCCTGCA
>JALRCP010000122.1 GCA_023257325.1 Polynucleobacter sp.
TTTTGCATCACGTGGTGCTTGTAAGTCTCGGCGTAAAACTCCAACTACAGAAATAACAAACCACCAAAGAGCAATTAGATGCTCGGCTAGCAGAACTAAACTCATTGTTGGTCCAGGAAGAAATTACCAAGGACATGGATCAGTACCGCAAACTCAATCGTGAGCATGCGGAGATATCCCCTGTCGTTGAACAATTTCAGTTGTATCAACAAGCGCAAGCTGATGAAGAAGCTGCACTGGCAATGCAAAGTGATCCAGACATGAAAGAGTTTGCCGAAGATGAAATCAGATCCGCTCGCAGTCGCATGGAAACCATGCAAGCTGATTTGCAACGGCTACTGCTTCCCAAAGATCCCAATGACGATAAAAATATTTTCTTAGAAATTAGAGCCGGCACGGGTGGTGATGAAAGTGCTTTATTTGCCGCAGATTTATTTCGAATGTATACGCGCTTTGCCGAGCGTCAACGTTGGCAAGTCGAAGTGGTCAGCGCTTCAGAGTCTGATTTGGGTGGATACAAAGAAGTCATTTTGCGCATTGTGGGCGGAGGCGCTTACTCAAAACTCAAATTTGAGTCCGGTGGCCATCGTGTTCAACGCGTGCCTCAAACAGAAACTCAAGGACGCATCCATACCTCAGCATGCACTGTGGCAGTGATGCCTGAAGCGGATGAAATCAGTGACATTGAAATCAACCCAGCAGATTTACGCATTGATACTTTTAGAGCCTCTGGAGCTGGTGGTCAGCATATTAATAAGACAGATTCTGCGGTGCGCATTACCCATATACCGACGGGTACCGTGGTGGAATGCCAGGATGATCGCAGTCAACATCGCAACAAAGAACAAGCCATGAAAGTTTTGGTCTCACGCATCATGGATGCTAAGCGTCGTGCTGCGCATGACAAAGAAGCAGAAACCAGAAAGAGTTTGGTGGGTTCTGGCGATCGAAGTGACCGCATCCGCACTTATAACTTTCCGCAAGGGCGCATCACAGACCATCGCATCAATCTGACACTTTATAAAATTGATGCCATGATGGACGGTGATATTCAGGAATTATTGGGTGCACTTTCTGCGGAACATCAAGCAGAACTGTTGGCCAGCCTTGGTGACAATTAATTATTTCATTCAATCGCCTTGTCCAATATTCGTGAACTGATAGAAGCCAGCAGGCTAGATAAAGTAGATGCTCGAGTCTTGCTCGCACATTTAATTCAAAAGCATTTGGGTTGGCCCAAATCATCACTGATCAGCAAAGATACTGAAATCTTGCCAACCGCACTGATTGAAGAGTGGCGTCAATTAGAAAAAAAACGCTTAGAAGGTCACCCGGTGGCTTACCTCACGGGTAAAAAAGAATTTTTTAATATTGAGTTGGCTGTGGCACCCGGGGTTCTAATTCCAAGACCTGAAACTGAACTTTTGGTTGAATTGGCGTTGGCTTATATTCAAGAGAAACAACTTTCATCCCCTCGTATTTTGGATTTAGGGACGGGCACCGGTGCCATCGGCTTAGCTTTGGCAAAGAATTGTGCCAAGGCTCAAGTATTCTGCGTGGACTTAAGCTCAGAGGCCCTGATGATTGCCAAAGCCAATACGGCTACTTTGGACCTGAATATGGTTCAGTTTTATCAAGGCAGCTGGTTTGAAGCGCTGCCGCAAGACATCAAAGAAACGCAAAGCTTTGACATCATTTTGAGTAACCCCCCCTACATTCCAGCAGGCGACCACCATCTCTCTGAAGGAGACCTGCGTTTTGAGCCCAGCTCAGCATTGACGGATGGTGATGATGGTCTCACTGCATATCGAGATATTTTTGAGAGGGCTCACAGTTACCTCTTGCCAGAGGGTTTGATCTTGGTTGAACATGGGCATGATCAATCAGCAGCTATCTGTGAACTGCTCTATCAATTCAACTACTCATCGATTAAAACCCATCAAGATCTTGCGGGTATTTCAAGGGTGGTCACGGCTCAACACCCAAGCTTTGCCAAGCTTGGTTAAAATCACTTACAAAGCATCCGTCAAACTGTATTACTAAAGAAGATCATTAGAAGGAAGTCACATGGACACTCAAGCTCAAATCAAAGCAATCGTTGAAGGCCACCCAGTGGTTTTGTTCATGAAAGGCAGTGCACAGTTCCCGCAATGCGGTTTTTCAGGGCGCGCCATCCAAATTTTGCAAGCCTGTGGCGTGAATAATCCGTATACCGTGAACGTTTTACAAGATGAAGAAATTCGCCAAGGCATCAAAGAATATGCAAACTGGCCCACAATCCCTCAACTCTATGTTCGTGGTGAGTTCATTGGTGGCTCTGACATCATGACTGAAATGTATCAAAGCGGTGAATTGCAGCAACTTTTAAAAACTCAATAAGTCCTTTCAATAGACTGATTCAGGCTTGAATCAGTCCATCCGGCTTTGGCCTCTGATTCCTCTGCAATCTCCTCTATTCCTCACTAAATCCCATTGAATCTATTTGAATAGCTCACATCAAGAGCTAGCATTGGTTTAGCATAGCGATATGGATACTACGATCGCTTTTTTTCTTTTAGCTGTATTTGCTTTTATTGCTATTTTTAGTCTTTATTACGCCTGGCAACAGAGTCAAGCGCGCGTCAAAGCAGAAACCGAGCTTGAGGCTGAGCGTCGCCAAAGCGCTGATAAGCTTCTAACCTTGCAGCAATCCGCGCAAGAAGCCAAAACCGCCCTTTCTGACCAGTTTAAGAATTTGGCGAATGAAATATTGGAAGAAAAATCCAAACGTTTTGCTGAACAAAACCAACAAAATTTAGACACTCTTTTAAAGCCGCTCCAAGAAAAACTGACGGATTTTCGTAAGCAGGTAGATGAGACCTATCAATCGGAAGCCCGAGAGCGCTTTGCACTCAAGCAAGAGGTGGAAAAATTGGCTGGCCTTAACTTGCGCATGACCGATGAAACCCGCGCTCTCACGAATGCTCTCAAAGGTGAATCAAAAACTCAGGGGGATTGGGGCGAATTGGTTTTAGAAACCATTCTTGAGAATTCAGGTCTACGCAAAGGCGAAGAATACTTAGTCCAAGATACTCAAACAGTCAGTGATGGCTCAAGACTTCAACCCGATGTGGTGATTCGTCTACCTGAGTCCAAGCATCTGGTGATTGATAGCAAGGTTTCAATTACTGCCTATACAAGGTACGTGCAGTCTGATGATGAGTTGGTTAAAACATCAGAACTTAATAATCATGTCTCATCCATTAAACAGCATATTCAAGGGCTATCCAGCAAGAACTATCAAGACTTGTATGGGGTTGGCTCCATTGACTTTGTCTTGATGTTCATCCCCATTGAACCTGCATTCTTGGCGGCGATGCGCCATGCGCCGGATATCTATCAAGAAGCCTTAAAGAAGAATATTGTGATTGTGTGTCCAAGTACCTTATTGGCCACTGTTCGCACAGTCGCTCATTTATGGCGCCAAGAACACCAGAATCGCAATGCTCAAGAGATTGCCCGTCAATGTGCAGCTCTTTATGACAAATTTGTTGGCTTTGTTGAAGATTTAGATAAAGTGGGTCAGCGTTTAGAACAAGCGCAGATCAGCTATAACGATGCTGTCGGCAAACTAAAGACCGGTCGAGGCAATTTGATTCGCACTGCTGAGAACGTCAAGAAATTAGGGGTCAAACCCAATAAATCTTTGCCGTCAAAGTTGACAGATGTGGCAGATGACGACTAATTTCGCTAATTCACTGAGCTGCTTCATTTAGCTGATTCAGCTTATTCAGTTCATTGATTCAAGGCATTCAGTTCGTTTATTTTTCTCATAAAAAAACCCGCACAATTTAAAGTGCGGGTTTTTATTTCATCAGCGCTCACTGATGAGTTAAAACTACTTGCTAATTACTTGCGTGCGCGACGAGCAACTGGCTTCTTAGCAGCGCGTGCAGCAGGCTTCACTGTTGTAGCAGCAGATTTAGCTTGCTTAGCAAAACCTTGGATTGCTTCTACAGCTTGCTCAGCGTTAGCTTCTGCAACAGCAGCAGCTTCTTTAGCAGCAGTTTGGAACTGCTCGAAACCTTGCAATGCTGTACCAACAGAAGTTTTCAATGCGTTTACAAAAACGTCTGAACCAGCTGGTGCGTTAGCAGCAAATGTGTCTACCCAGTTTTGTACGCCTTCTTGGAACTGCTCTAATTGAGCTTCAGCAACTTCTGCCAACTCAGCTTGACCTTCGCGAACGATTTTCGCAACAGCGCGCTGATGAGCAGCTAGCTTGTTACCCAAAGGTGCCAATGCATCGCTTTGAACGTATGAAACGAAAGCTTGTGGATCTTTAACTGTCAAAGCTTGCTCTAAACCGTCTTGAGCTTCTTCGATAACAGCTTTAGTTGCTGAGAAATTGATGTCAGCCAATTGTTGAGCGCGCTCTAAAGCTTTTGTGCTCAATGCAAATGCTGTGTTCAAGCTCTCGCCTTGGATTTCTGCAAATTTTGCTGTGATTTGATCTTGGTTCATGTTTACTCCAAATATGTTGGTTAATATTTTTGCAGCGCACATAT
>JALRCP010000045.1 GCA_023257325.1 Polynucleobacter sp.
CCCAAAGCTGCATAACAATCTTTGACATCCTCCACCAAAATGCGAAAGGCTCTCACGTCATAGAGTTGCGCAAAGTCAATGGCCTTACCCTGCATTTTTTTCCAAATGCTGTAAATGTGCTTAGGACGCCCCTGCACATCAGCCTTGATACCCGCGGCTTGCAACTCAGCATTTAGAGATTGCATGATTTGCGCAATGAACTCTTCGCGTTCAATGCGCTTGGAATCCAATAATTGAGCAATTTGTTTATAAGTGTCTGGCGCCAAACAACGAAATGCCAAATCCTCCATCTCCCACTTGAGTTGCCAAATACCCAAACGATTGGCCAAAGCAGCATCGACATCCAAAATGTCTTGTGCCCAAGAGGTGTGGGTTTCTATCCTTTGTGAGGTAACCCAACGCAAGGTTTGTAATACGGACGCCAAATGTAAGAGAACCACGCGCAAGTCATGCGCAAATGCCAAAAGCATTTTTCTCAAAACTTCAACTTGTGCTTGAGCACTCTGCCCGAGTTGATTGGCTGGTTGACGAGCAATTTTTATTTGAGCGGCTTTGAGTCCTCGATAACCCATGATGAGTTGAGTAACTTCAGCCCCCAATTGTTTTTCTAAGGCATCTTTGGATAGACTTGAATCCAAATGCTCAGCGGCCATGCAACTTGCATCATCTAATTTAAGAGATAAAAGAATGTCTTTCACGCCCAAAGCATGGGCATGAGGGTCCTCACCAAACAATAAATCTTTATGAACTAAAGAACTCACGCGCTAAGGATACCTGTTCTGGAGTGATGAATGCCGGAGCATGTCCAACACCAGGAATCTCCATGCTTCTGGTTCTATGATTGCGACGACACATGTCCGCCACCGTTTTTGCAGACAACAAATCTGACTCAGCTCCTCTGACGACCAATATGTCAGCATCTATGGCTTCAAATGCTTTCCAAGTCATCATCTCACCCATGATGGCTGCAGCACTTGTCATGGCCGCAAATGGTTTAGAAATATTGGGGTCGTAATGCAAGACCCATTCTGAACCATCTTTGATTAAATGTGGGCCGTTGTACTCTTTCCATTGCGTTGGTGTGAAATCGCCAAACGGGGCGCAAATTTTGTTGAGATACAAAAGGCCATCTTTTTTCTTTTCAAAACGCAAAGGCTTGCCCACGTAATCACCCAAGCGCTTGAGCGCTGTCGGCTCAATCTTGGGGCCCACATCATTCAAAATCATGCGCCGAATCGGAGAGTGGTCTTGACTGGCTAAAAAAATACCAATCAAGCCCCCCATGGAGGTGCCAAACCAATCAACTTTTTGCACACCCAAACGGGCAATTAAGGTGACCATATCCGCAACATACTGAGGAATGCCGTAGAGCATGGGATTGGGCAACCAATCAGAGTCCCCTCGTCCGACCACATCAGGACAAATCACCCGATAACGATCACACATGGCTTTGGCCATCACATTAAAGTCACTGCCTCGACGCGTGAGACCGTGAACACAAATCAAGACATTCGGATTATCAGGATCGCCCCACTCGTGATACGCCATCTGATGCAAACCCGAAGTGCTGGCACATTGCACAAAGTGTGTGCTTGATTGCGGATCTTCACAATCCTCAATCTCTTCAACAGGAATTGGGTACTCAGGCGCCAGCTCTTCTTTTAAAACTTGGACACTTTGTGCATGCGGGATGGTGCTGGTGCTGGTAGTGCTTGTGCTGGTACTGGTGGTGCTGATATGGGTGCTGGCTTGACCATCACCCATTTTTAAATCAACAGAAACCTCAACAGATTCTTGTGGTTTTTTTCCAAAGAGTCGTTGAAGTAAACGTTTGATCATTACTGGGCCGCCCAAGCACCATCCATATTCCAAGCCACACCACGAACTTGTGTGGCTGCAGGACTACAGAAGAAAACCGCCAAAGCAGCCAGTTGCTCAGGCGTAACAAACTCGCCCGAAGGCTGCTTTTCTGAGAGCAAACGTTTCTTCGCTTCTTCATTGCTGACCTGATCTTTTTCAGCGCGGGCATCGACTTGTTTTTGCACCAAAGGTGTTAACACCCAACCTGGGCAAATCGCGTTACAGGTCACACCGGTTTGCGCTGTTTCTAAAGCCGTCACTTTGGTCAAACCCACAATGCCATGTTTGGCAGCGACGTAAGCGGACTTTTGTGCAGAAGCAACCAAACCATGAACAGAGG
>JALRCP010000209.1 GCA_023257325.1 Polynucleobacter sp.
CTATGTCTTATCAGCAAGAGCCATTCATGATCCATGGTTTAGATCTCATTTTATTGTGGCTAACATTGCTTATGGCTTATTAAGCTTGGCAGCTTTGCATGCTATCTTGATGCATTGGCAAGATCGTCATTTGCATTCACCCAGTCACGATAAGGCCAATAGTTTCTTCGCGAAATGGGGTAATCGCTTGCCCCCTCTTATGAGTATGGAGAATATTCTTTTCAGAATCATCTCTGTGGGTTTTGCTTTATTGACGCTTACCGTCTTCTCGGGATTGTTCTTTAGTCAGGCTTTGTTTGGTAAAGCTTTGTTCTGGGATCACAAAACAGTTTTTGGCATTTTGTCTTGGCTGATGTTTGCTGGTTTATTAATAGCCCGTTGGCGCATTGGCTTACGTGGCTTGACTGCCGTACGATGGGTGCTAGGTTCTTTTGTAGTTCTTTTATTGGCATATGTGGGTAGTCGATTTGTTTTAGAAGTCTTACTTGCCCGATGAAATGGCTACTCTTTACTCTGATATTGACGGGTTTGATTATCTGGTGGCGCTACGCTCAAATTCAGCAAAACAATCGATCTAGCGCCAAGCCAAAACCAAAAACTGCGACCCAAGCAAAGCCCCAATCATCAGCGCCACAAAAATCTCAAGTCATGCAACAGTGCCCCTATTGTGGCTTGCGCTTTCCCAGCGATGAAGGTGTTGGGGCATACTGTTCCAGGGAGCATCGTGCCGCGATTGATTCCAAAGGATGGTGGGGTGAGGCGCATTGGCTTAAGTCACCGAACTACGATGAACGCCCCAGTGGCATGCCCATCGAGTTGGTATTGATTCATCACATTAGTTTGCCACCGGGGCAGTTTGGTGGAAATTACATCGCTGACTTTTTCCAAAACAAATTAGATCCCAAAGCCCATCCTTATTTTGCAGAAATCGCAGACCGCCAAGTATCGAGTCATTTTTTAATCAAACGAGATGGTCAGGTTTTGCAATTTGTTTCTACTTTGCATCGAGCATGGCATGCAGGTGTTTCTGATTTCTTTGGTCGGGAGCGTTGCAATGATTTTTCTATTGGCATTGAATTGGAGGGAACCGATGATTTGCCATTTCAGCCAGCGCAATATTTAGCCCTAAAAAATCTGGTGGATGTTTTAAAGAAAACATACCCTATCTCAGCTTATGCAGGTCACAGTGATGTCGCGCCAGGAAGAAAAACAGATCCTGGGATTCATTTTGACTGGGAAAAATTCGCAGAAATGGCCAATATTCCAGTTCTACAGTTGCCCTACGGACTTCAAAAAAGAGCCTAACTCATCTGCAGTTCATGGCAAGCTAGGTTAGTAAGTACTAGCATCAAAAAATCCTTGGAAATGAAGCCCTAAATTAGTGCCAAAAATACGGTGAATGTTTTCAATATTAGGGATTCCGATAAGTCTTTTTTTGAAAAAAATGCTTATCAAAAGTCATCTAAATATCCTATACTTAGTACCGTTGTCGCCAGTAAAACACTAAATGTAGTGTTCTGTACGGCGAATAGCCTGTGAAATAACCCAAAAAATACCGCTTTTTACCTAATTAATACATAGATATAGGGAGTTCGAATGACTTACGTAGACCCACAAACAACTGGCCAAACAACAAGTCCTTTTGCTGGCCAAACAGCTGGTCAAGTTAGTCAAAATCCATCAGCTGGATTTGTGGCGGGTGGAATTGGTGGTGCGCAAGCAACCCAATTGTCTGATTACAAAATTATTCGTCGCAATGGATCTGTGGTGGCATTTGAGCCATCCAAAATTGCGATTGCTGTTACAAAAGCATTCTTGGCGGTGAACGGTGGCCAAGGTGCGGCTTCTGCACGTGTGCGTGAGCAAGTGGAACAATTGACTCAAGTGGTGGTGCGTGCTTTATTACGTAGCCGACCCAATGGCGGTACTTTCCACATTGAAGACATTCAGGACCAAGTGGAATTGGCTTTGATGCGCAGTGGTGAACACAACGTGGCTCGTGCTTATGTTCTTTATCGCGAGAAGCGCAATCAAGAGCGTGCTGCGCAAATAGCTGCTCAGCCAGCGCCACAAATTATTGAGCATCCTGGTATCAACGTCACTGACAATGGTGTGGTCAAGCCATTGGATATGGCTGCATTGCAAATGGTGATTCAGGCTGCCTGTGAGGGTTTAGGCAATGCCGTGAACGCAGAGCCAATCATCAAAGAAACTATCAAGAATTTGTACGAAGGTGTACCAATGGCGCAAGTCTATGACTCAGCCATCTTGGCATCACGTACTTTGATTGAAAAAGATCCTGCTTATAGCCAGGTGACGGCACGCATTTTGATGCACACCATTCGTAAAGAAATCTTGGGTCGTGAAGTACCACAAGCTGCGATGGCAGCTGAGTACGTGAACTACTTCCCGCAGTTCATCAAAAAGGGCATTGACGCTGAATTACTGGATCAAAAGTTAATGACTTTTGACTTGGTTAAGTTGGGCGCGGCATTAAAAGCCGACCGCGACTTGCAATTCAATTACCTAGGTTTGCAAACTTTGTACGACCGCTATTTCTTGCACATTGAAGATCATCGCATTGAAATGCCTCAGGCCTTCTT
>JALRCP010000214.1 GCA_023257325.1 Polynucleobacter sp.
TCATTGAGGCAAGCTTTAATCAATGAGGATTTACCTGTGCCTCTGGCGCCAGTTAACAATACATTGTTAGCGGGTTTACCTTCAACAAAATGCTTGGTATTGTTGTAAATCAGATCTTTCTGACGATCAACGTGTTGCAAGTCAGTGAACGAAATTTTTGAAGTGTGATGCACTGCTTGTAGGTAACCTAATTTACCCAGTAAGGTGTCTTTACGGCGCCAACGAAAAGCCACCGCAGATTTCCAGTCACTCTCGGTCAATGACTTGGGCATCCACTCATCTAAGCGTTCCAATAAACGATTGAGGCGATCAACTTTATCTGACATGTGAATGAACGATCTTATGAGCGGTAATCTGCGTTGATGGAAACATACTCGTGAGATAAATCACACGTCCAAACTGTTTGAGATGCTTGCCCGCGACCCAAATTGGCTTTAATGGTAATTTCAGCTTGTTTCATCACTCGCTGACCATCAGCCTCTTGGTAATCCGGATGACGACCACCATTTTTGGCGACCCAAACATCATCCAACCATAATTGAACACCACCAACATCTAAGTCAGCAATACCTGCATAACCAATGGCTGCCAAAATTCGGCCTAAATTAGGATCGCTTGCAAAGAAAGCTGTTTTCACCAAAGGTGAATGCGCAATGGCTTCTGCCACTTGCTTGCATTCGGCCTCTGTCTTGCCACCTTCAATTTGAATCGTGATAAATTTTGTGGCGCCTTCGCCATCGCGCACAATCATTTTGGCCAATTGTTGACTGACTTCAATCAAAGCTTGCTTAAAGATGTCGTAAGAAGACCCTGAAGAAGCAATCTCCACACTACTCGCTCCCGTTGCCATCACAATGAAAGAGTCATTGGTCGACGTATCACCATCAATGGTGATGGCATTAAAAGATAGATCAGCCACTTCTGTAGTTAATGCCTGTAACAAAGCTTGGGGCACTTTGGCATCCGTTCCAACATATCCCAACATGGTCGCCATATTGGGATGAATCATGCCTGCGCCCTTACTGATACCTGTAATCGTAATGGTCTTGCCATCAATTTGAACTTGCTTAGAAAAAGCTTTTGCCTGCGTATCCGTGGTCATGATTGATTCAGCAGCATTGAACCAATTATCAGACTCTAAACGGCTAATCGCTTGTGGCAAAGCCGCAATCACTTTATCAACGGGTAATGGCTCCAAAATGACTCCCGTAGAAAAAGGCAAAATTTGCTCCTGATCGAGTTTCATCAATTTGCCCAACTCCTCACATGTGCGAAGTGCATTCTGATAGCCAGGCTCACCCGTACCTGCATTGGCATTACCGGTATTAATGACCAAAGCACGAATTTCTTTTCCAGATGTTTGAGATGCTGCCAAATGCTCTCTACAAATTTGTACAGGAGCTGCGCAAAAACGATTTTTAGTAAAGACGCCTGCGACACTCGCGCCAGCTGGCAACTCAATTACCAAAACATCTTTACGACCCGGGCGTTTAATGCCCGCCTCTGCATGACCAAGACGCAATCCATTGACTGGCTTTAATTCACTGGCAATAGGTAAAGGAGAGTTAACGGGCATGGTATTTAATGTCTTTTAATTGTTCAAAAATAATTAGCAACTCATCAACTGAGTTGACCATGACAATGCTTGTACTTCTTACCGCTACCACAAGGACAGGGGTCATTGCGGCCCACCTTAGGTCCGGCTTGAATCGGTTGCACAGTAGCATTGCTAGCACTTGAACTTTGCTCTTGATCCGAACCATCGGCACTGGCATGCTGATATTGAACACCTTTCACATCGGCCAAATTCTCCTGAATCGATTCAGAAGCTTGATTTAACTCTTCGGCAGTTTCGATTCTGACCACCATGATGGTGCGGGTGACTTCTAATTTAACGCTATCTAATAAACGCGCAAATAGTTCAAAAGCCTCACGACGATATTCTTGCTTTGGATCTTTTTGTGCATAGCCGCGCAAATGAATACCTTGACGCAAATGATCTAAAGCCGCCAAATGTTCACGCCAGTGAGTATCTAGGGCATACAAAATCACGGAACATTCAAATTTCGCAAAGGACTCTTTACCAACAATTTCTACTTTTTGATCGTAGAGTGTTTGGGCTGCTTCTAATACTTTTGCCAACAACTCTTCAGGCTCAATTGATTCAGCAGCATCAATGTGACTTTGCAAATCAATCGACAAGGCCCAATCATTTGAAAGTACTTGTTGTAAACCAGCCACATCCCACTGCTCAACCACGGATTCCGCAGGAATATGCTCATAGAACAAGTCTGTGAAATATGATTCGCGTAAATTGGCCACCAAGTCAGTAACGTCTTTTGACTCCAATACTTCATTGCGCAGGCGATACACTTCTTTACGCTGGTCATTGGCCACGTCGTCGTATTGCAGTAGTTGCTTACGAATATCAAAATTACGTGCCTCAACTTTGCGTTGCGCAGACTCAATGGAGCGAGTCACCATCCCCGCTTCAATTGGCTCACCCTCAGGCATGCGCATGCGATCCATGATTGACTTAAGACGCTCACCAGCAAAAATGCGTAAATCGCTTATTACAACAGCAGTATTAGGCGCTCTTGCAGCGCCTTCATTTGTTTTTGCAGCCGACGCTGCAGCTTCACCCGACTTAACAGTTGCATATAACGTTGGCCTTTATAGCCAATATATTTTCCGCGGACTAACCCAAACTGAC
>JALRCP010000029.1 GCA_023257325.1 Polynucleobacter sp.
GTGATGGTGATTGTGGGCGGTTGGGAAACTTTTGTATCTCGCCTTGAGCTTGAGAATCATCCAGATCAACCAGAGTGGTTGTCTCATGTGAACGCAGGTGTTTTAAAAGTAAAGTTGGCTACTGCGATCATTGGTATTTCATCAATTCATTTGCTTAAGACATTCATTAATGCCCCTAGCATGGATGACAAAACATTGTTGTGGCAAACGCTGATTCACATCACATTTGTTATTTCTGCTTTGGCGATTGCCTACACAGAAAAGTTATTGGCAAAAGCCCATCAGCATTAAACAAGAAAAATTCTCAAAAAAATAATGGGGCAGTTTTAACTGCCCCATTTCATTATTGAACTGATGACTTCTATAAAAAGTTAAAAGTTAGAACTGTCTAATAGCAATACCAGCCCACACCAAACTAGCAGCAGCCACCAAGGTGAGTGTGGCGCGCATCTTAAGAAAATCTTCTAAGTAAGCCTCGTCGCTGATGAGGTGACGAAATTGTTGGCGATCAACTAATAGTGCCACCAATAAAGTGGCAGCAATCACAAAGTAACCTGTAGAAAACGCTAAGTGGAGTGCTCCCCAGGCGCACAAAGAAGGTACTACGCCCCAAATCCATGCGCCTTTGTCTCGCCAGTAATTATTAGTCACTGTATTTGATTGCGGACCTAGCAAAGGACCCCAATGCAAAGCACCTACAAATGAGGCAATGCTTGCTCCATAAAGTAGTAAAGAGTTGGCTGCCCAAAAATCCCAAGGTGACTCTGCAAACTGCACTAAGGCAGATAACAAAATGAACGGAATTAAGCCGGCGTAACCAAGTAGTTTTGTAATAGGTGCGAGCATGATTAGTTGTAGTCGTATACGCCTTTGCCAGATTTACGACCCAGGTAGCCAGCAGCCACCATTTCGCGCAATAACGGGCAAGGACGGTATTTAGAGTCGTTGAAATTTTTAAAGTACACCTCCATGATGGCTAGACAAGTATCTAAGCCAATCATATCTGCTAGAGCAAGAGGGCCAATTGGGTGGTTGCAACCCAACTTCATGCCGGCATCAATATCTTCGGGTGTAGCTAAGCCCTCAGCCAATACAAAGAATGCTTCATTGATCATTGGAACCAAGATGCGGTTCACCACAAAGCCCGGCGCATTTTTTACCGTGATTGGCTCTTTGCCTAAATCTTTTGCCATGTTTTGTACGAGCGCATGAGTGGCATCGCTGGTTTGTAAGCCACGAATGATTTCTACCAAGGCCATCATCGGCACTGGGTTAAAGAAGTGCATGCCAATGAAGCGCTCTGGGTTGCTCACCTCAGCAGCCATTTGTGTAATGGATATAGAAGAAGTGTTAGAGGCGATGATGGTGTCTTTGCTCACAATGCCATCTAATTGCTTCAGGATCTTCAACTTCAGTTCATAGTTTTCAGTAGCAGCTTCAATCACCATTTGCGTGCTGTTGAAGTCTGCATAGTTGGTGCTGGTCTTGATGCGAGAGAGAGCGGCAGATTTTTCTGCTTCTGTCATTTTTTCTTTTTTAATGAGGCGGTCTAAGCTACCTGAAATCGTTGCTAAGCCTTTTTGTACAGCTGCATCACTGATGTCAACCATCACCACATTTAATCCAGAAACTGCGCAAGCTTGTGCAATGCCATTGCCCATTGT
>JALRCP010000073.1 GCA_023257325.1 Polynucleobacter sp.
AGCGCCTCCCACGACCCTTCGATGGTCCCGTGAACAAAACCTGCGTTTTCAAAGGCGGTCTTCATGCTGCCGCCCCGGTGTGGTACCCACGCTCCAGCGCAGCCATCACGTCTTCACGTTTGTAATAAACCCGGCGACCCAACTTGGCGCACGACGAATCAAACGATAAATTTGATGTTGCGCAGCAAGATGGGTCATTATATGTCATATGAACAATAATTCGGTAACACAACATGTTGTTTTATTTGAGGAAGCTGGCCAAAGGCTAGATAACTTCCTATTTCGCATGGCCAAAGGGGTGCCCAAAACACATATTTATCGAATTATTCGCTCTGGAGAGGTCCGAATTAACAAAAAAAGGGCTGACGCCAGCCAAAAAATTCAGGAAGGAGACGTTTTAAGATTGCCTCCTTTGAGAGTTTCGGAGGCGAAAGCCCCTGTTAATGACTACATTTCAAAGAAGATAAGCTCAGAAATACCTATTTTATATGAAGATGACAGCATTTTAGTGGTTAATAAGCCATCTGGAGTCGCTGTTCATGGAGGTTCTGGGGTCTCTTTGGGCCTCATTGAGGCCATGAGAGCCCAGCGCCCTGAAGCCAAATTCTTGGAATTGGTGCATCGATTGGATCGAGACACTTCCGGAATACTGATGTTGGCCAAAAAACGCAGCGCTTTGGTTCATTTGCACGAACAGATTCGTGAGGGCAAGATGGAAAAACGCTATTTATTGATCGTTCATGGCGCTTTACCGGTATCCAATCGATCGATTGCCCTTAAATATCCTCTCTTGAAGTATTTGTTGCCAAACGGTGAGCGGCGCGTGAGGGTGGCTAGTGATGGAGGGCAACCGAGTCATACCAATATTCGAGTCAAAGCTAATTTTCAAGATGGATTGTGTAGTTTGGTGGAGGCGCAACTCAAAACAGGGCGAACGCATCAAATTCGGGTTCATTTAAAAACTTATGGGCACCCCATTTTGGGGGATGACAAATATGGCGATTCAGACTTGGATAAAGTGTTAAAGCCCAAGCGTTTGATGTTGCATGCTCGCCATCTATCCTTCATACATCCTAAAACCGAAGAAAAAATGACTTTTGAGGCAGATATCCCTGAGACATTTGAAAAACTCGCACAAAGCTAATTCAAGATAAGATCTAAGACAGAGTTGAAGACGAAGTTAAATCATAAAAACGGCAGAATTCATTCAATAATAAAAACGGAGACGGTATGAAGTTAGCGACCTATCAATATCAAGCCGAAACATTTGTTGGCGTGGTTTCAGAAGATTTGCACAGCGTGACCCCTTTCAAGTTGAGCCAAGCTCAAGCTCAATTGGGTGCGTTAAGCATCATTGATCTCATGTCCGAGGGGCAATCTTTGCCTGCCAAGGGTCAAGCGGTCGCGCTGAAAGATGTTTGTTTGTTGGCGCCGATTCCAAGACCACGACGTAATATTTTTTGTGTGGGTAAAAACTATCTTGATCACGTCAAAGAAATCAAAGACAGTAAATTGGGTGAGGCTCAAGGAGTCATGGCAAATTTACCTAAACACCCGGTGGTATTCAGTAAGGTGCCTGAATCTGTGATTGGCCCTCGCATGGGCATTGATAGCCACCCGCAAGCCACTCAAGAAATGGATTACGAAGCTGAGTTGGCTATCATCATTTCTAAAAAGGGTAAAGCCATTTCAAAAGCCGATGCCATGAAATATATTTGGGGTTACACCATTGTGAATGACATCAGTGCGCGTGATGTGCAAGCCAAGCATGTGCAATTTCATTTGGGAAAAAGTTTTGACACCTTTTGCCCAATGGGCCCTTGGTTGGTTTCGGCTGATGAATTGGATTCATCCAAGGCTGCCATCAAATGTTGGGTGAATGATGAGTTGCGTCAAGATGCGACCACTGAATTATTGATATTTGATATTCCAACCATCATTGAGGCTGTTTCAAAAGGCATGACTCTTTACCCAGGTGATGTGATTGCGACTGGTACGCCAAGTGGTGTGGGGATGGGCTTTAAGCCGCCACGATTTTTAAAGAAGGGCGACACTGTCAAAATTCAAATTGACGGCATTGGCACTCTAGAAAACCCTGTCATCTAATAATACGAATCTAGATAGCCATGTCGCGTCGCTATGAGCTCATCGTGTGGGATTGGGATGGAACCTTGATGGATTCCACTCCCACCATTGTTAAATGCATTCAAGATGCTTGCCGCGATTTGGCTTTACCCGTGCCCGAGGACTCTGTGGCCAGTCATGTGATTGGGTTGGGTATTCAAGAGTCATTGCGAAAAGCATGCCCGACTGTGTCAGTGGAAGATCATTACAAACTGATCGATCGCTTTCGTTTTCACTATCTCACCAAAGATCACGAGCTCAGTTTGTTTGAGGGCGCCAAAGAATTACTTTATCAACTGAAGGATCGGGGACATTTGTTGGCGGTGGCTACAGGCAAAAGTCGCAAGGGTCTCAATCGATCTTTGGGATTTCATCAGTTGGAAAAATTATTTGATGATTCACGCACACCAGATGAGTCAAGATCCAAACCTCATCCTGGGATGTTGTTGGAGTTATCTGAGTCTTTGATGGTACCAATGGAAAGAGTGCTCATGATTGGTGATACCACTCATGACTTGGGGATGGCCAATGCGGCCGGGGCAGATGCAATCGGGGTGACCTATGGCGCACACCCTGAACATGTTCTCAAAACTGAAAATCCATTGGCATGTGTCAAGAATGTCGCTGAACTATCGACTTGGTTGGCTAAAAACGCCTGAATAAATTAAGCTTTAGAATCTCTCTATACAGTTTGTAAAAACTAAAGCAATCAATCAGCCAACATAGAAAGAACACATGTCTGACGAAAAAGTCTGGGAACGACAAGCCTTGGAGCATTTGCTCCTCGAGAACTTAAAAGAGCAGCGCCGAGGTCGTCGCTGGAGAACGGCTGTGCGTTTGATGACCTTGGTCGTTTTTGTGGGTCTTGCCATCAATTTATTTGATTTGAACATTGGAGGTAAATCCAGTTTAGGTAAGCACACCGCTTTGGTTGATTTACAAGGTGAGATTGCCCCTGATACCAAAGCCAGTGCTGATGCAATCAATGCATCTTTACAAGCGGCTTTTGAAAATACAGAAAGTGTCGGCGTGATTTTGCGCATCAATAGCCCAGGAGGTTCCCCCGTGCAGGCGGGCATCATCCATGATGAAATTTTGCGTTTGCGTGCGAAGTACCCTGAAAAATCCTTGCATGTGGTGGTTGAAGAAATTTGTGCCTCGGGCGGTTATTACGTTGCGGCTGCTGCAGAAAAAATTTATGTCGACAAGGCCAGTTTGGTTGGATCCATTGGTGTGATCATGAATGGCTTTGGTGTAACAGGTTTGATGGATAAGTTGGGCATTGAACGTCGCGCCATCACTGCTGGCAAAAACAAAGCCTTACTAGATCCATTTAGCAAAGAAGACCCTAAACAAAAAGCATTTGTTCAAGAGATGATCACTGAAGTGCATGAACAATTTATTAAAGTGGTTAGAGACGGCCGTGGTAACCGTCTTAAAGAAACACCTGAGATGTTTACTGGTCTGGTTTGGAATGGCTCTAAAAGTGTTCAGTTGGGCTTGACGGATGCCTTGGGTAGTGTGGATGGTGTTGCGCGTGATGTATTCAAAGCACCTGAAGTGGTTGACTACACCATGAAAGACAATTTAGCCGAACGGGTGGCCAAGCGATTTGGCGCAGCGATGGGTGAGGGTGCCACGCGTGTGTTGATGTACGGCGGACAACTGCGCTAATGGGCCAGCATTAAAAAGACCGCGGGACGCTGATGAAGAGCTTGAAGTAATTCAGGCTCTTTTTTTATTTGTGCTTGCCAAGCACTCACAGTTTTAGAGTTGACCCAGGCGGTCGGCAAGCTCAAATCAGCGGCAACGCACATGAGTGTGTTGCCTTGTAATGTTTGCAGCATGGCTTCAATCATGGCGCCATTGCGATAGGGCGTCTCAATCCATAATTGAGTTTGCTGTTTTCTTTTGGACTCTTGCTCGAGTTGTTTCAAAGCACTCACGCGTTCGGGTTCTTTGACCGGTAGGTATCCCTGAAACGCAAAACTTTGACCATTCATGCCTGAAGACATCAAGGCCAATAACAAAGAGCTGGGACCCACCATGGCTCGAACAGTAATGCCTAATTGATGAGC
>JALRCP010000123.1 GCA_023257325.1 Polynucleobacter sp.
AAGAAAATCACGAAGGCTGCCGGGTTTACGGGCGCTAAACATTCCTATGGAGATACCAATTAGCACCCCTAGTACCGTGCCAAATAAGGCTAATTGCATGGTTACAAGCAAAGCGGGCTTAGTTAATTCTTTTAAATATTATTTAATTTTTATGATTATTCATCAGTTACAAGCAATATATTATCAATAAGCGCTTATTTGTGCATACTCTCTGATTCATGTCATATTACAAAGAACACCTCGTCACCCCGGATGATCAAGTCGTTGAGGCTTTGGCTGATTTCATTTGGTCGACTGCTCTGACTGAAAATCAAACCCCTTTGGTATTGCTGACAACGTCTGGACCCGCCTACGGCCTGCGGCAAGCCCTTGAAAAAAGACGGCCGAGTGACTTACCTTTGCATTTGGTTTTTCTACCCAGAGTCATGGGATTGGCGAGTTGGCTCAATGAAACACCTGATTTGAAATCCTTAGGACCCGAAAAATTAGATATTGAACGTTGGTTGGAGGTCTATCGGGCCTTATCTGAACGTCCCCAACTGAATACCTTGCTATTAGAGACGACCGAGGCTTCTAAATGGGCTTTGGCCAAAATTATTGTTGAGGTCTGTGATTTGTTGTCAGATGCCTGCTTGGGGGTGTCGGATGTTATCTCCGATCAGATCTTCACGGAAGCCATTCAGACAGTCTACCAAGGGGCTTCTCGCCAGATTGTGGAGCTTGAGACCAAGATTATTTTGGCGTTTTGGGAGAATTTAAGTAGCCAGCAAGATTCGGTGGTTCGCCAAAGAAAAGCCATGCGTTTGCGTTTGGATGAAGCAAAATCTAAAGCCCAATCCACCCCAGTCATCTATATTGAGTCAGCCAGTCCCAGTCCTGGGTTTCAAAAAGCGTCCTATGAGTTTTTGAGAGCTTATGCTCAAACAGTATCGGTGCATCACTGTGTGATGAATTATTCAGAAGTTGCATTGTGGCCAGAGTGCATCGATTCTGAGAGTGGCGACCGAGTGTTGAGGGTTCAAGAAAATCAGAAGATTTATTTTGAGCAATGCAATTTGCCTGAAGTGGATCGTCATATTTACAGAGCCAGTCATTTTGAAGACGCAGCATGGCAGGGTGCAAGAGCGATTGAGCAAGTGTTGCAGAGTGGTCATCAGCAAATTGCACTGATTGCCCAAGATCGATTGCTGGCTAGAAGAATGCGGGCATTGTTGGCTCGTTTTGGACCAGGTTTGTCGGTTCATGATGAGACTGGTTGGAAACTATCGACCACGCGAGCAGCAGCCTCGCTCATGTCTTGGCTTGATATGGTGCGGCAGCCATTGGGGCCGAGTGCCACTGAACTCATGGATTTTCTAAAAAACCCATTCATTGATTGGACCTCTTTGGGATTCAAGGCCGATGAAATTTCTGAACATTTGGAGTTTTTGGAAAATCGATTAATAGATTCTGATGTACGAGCTTCTTGGTTGGCGATTCAACTGGCTTTGAACAAAAAAGCTGAAGAGGCTTCAAAGATACTGCCACTCATTGTGAAGTTAAAGACTTTGAGTCAGGCTTGGGCAAAACCCCCTCAATCCTGCTCGCTTTGGTTTGATCTTCTTGAAGGGCATTTGCGTCAGTTGGGTATGCTGGATTGTCTGCAAAAAGATGTGGCGGGCCAGCAATTGATTCAGGCTTTGATGCCCATGAAGCTTTTGACGCAATACAAGCTCAAGCAGTCAGAGTGGTTGGCTTTATTAAACACCATGGTTGAGGAAGCTAGTTACATTGAGTCCAGTCCAAGAGCGCATGCCAGCGTCACCATTTTGCCGCTGAGTGCCACGCGCCTGCGAAGATTTGATGCTTGGGTGATGGTGGGTTGTGATGACAGTCAATTACCCTCGCTATCAGAAAGCCCCATGTTTTTGTCAGCTTCCATGAAACAACTGTTGGGTTGTAAAACTCAAGAAATGGAATTTATTCAGCAAGCCAAAGATTTGTCGCAATTGATGGTATCGCATCAAAATTGGCGCATGATTTGGCAGGCCACTGGGGCTTCGGGGGAGCCAAGGCAAGCCTCGCCTTGGTTGCAACGTCTATACCTGAATTCCCCAGAATTACTCAGGGAATCGTTGAAGATTGAGCCAAGTTTTTATGAGCCTAAACCTAGTCATATGCCAGCTCCTCAGCTGCCGAAAGACTTTGTAAAACCGGAATCCATTAGCCCCAGTGCTTATCGAACTTTACGAGAATGCCCCTACCGATATTACGTGACGAGATTATTGGGTTTGCGAGCGCAAGACAGTCTAGATGCAGAAGTCGATATCAGTTTGGTGGGGCAGACCCTTCATGCGGCCTTGCGTGATTTTTATCATGGACTTAAAACAATACCCATTCAAGCGGATAACGCTTTTGAAAAAATCAAGTTATTAAGACAGCGTCTGTACGCAATTTCTTATCAGCATTTCAAACCTCTTTTAGAGATAGATGGCCGTTGGTTAGCGGCCTGGATTGAGTGGGAGTCCTTGATACCGAACTGGATTCAATGGCAGGTCCAGCGTGAGGAAGATGGATGGCTCTTCCATGATGGCGAAAAACCCGTTGGTTTTAATTTAGATACCAGTCATGGTCCTCTGCATGTAAGAGGTTTTGTAGACCGTTTAGATATTCATCCAGAAAAAGGGGTGGAGGTCATTGATTACAAATACAGCAGCAAAGCATCTATTACCAAAAAGAAAAACCATATTAAGGATGATCCTCAATTGGTGATTTATGCCAAAGCGGTTGATCGTCAAGATATGGTCGGCCAAAAGCCAGTTGGCGTGGCCTCATGGGTTTCTCTTAAAGAAACCGATGCCACGGTTGAGGTGGACGACTTACCTTTGCATATGGCTGATCTTTCGGGTCAAATGATTGCAGATTTAGAAGCTGTCTGGGGAGGGGGCGCCATGAAGGCCAGCGCTCCCGACAGCATTTGTCAATATTGCCAAGCGCGCGGTATTTGTCGCAAAGGGATGTGGTCATGATTCAACCCACTGCCCATCCAACCGTTGACCAACTCACGCAGGATGCTTGCCATCCACAACGCTCTGTGGTTGTAGAGGCTTGTGCTGGCAGCGGTAAAACTTGGTTGCTGGTATCCAGAATATTGCGTCTATTGTTAGATGGCGCAAACCCCAGTGAAATTCTGGCGATTACTTTCACCCGTAAAGCCGCACAAGAAATGCGCGGACGAATCGATGAGCTATTGTTGCTTTTGGCAACTTGTTCAGAGTCGAGATTAATTGAAGAGTTGCTGGCACGTGGACTGACAAATGATCAAGCCAAGACCTTAAGTCCCAAGGCCAGAAAATTGTTTGAAGAGGTTTTATCTGACCCATATCCTCTGAGTATTGATACGTTTCATGGTTGGTTTACACGTCTACTCAAGGGAGCCCCCTTGGAGTCGGGCGTGCCTCAAGGGCTGACATTAAGAGATGACTTTAAACGTCTTCAAGAAGAATGCCTCAAAGATTGGTGGGCCAATTTACCTGCAGGTGGAAAGCCAGAAATTCGTGCAGCTTATGAACTGTTGGTGAAAGAATTGGGTGCTCATAATGCCAATCAATTATTCATCGGCTCAAAAGGGTTTTTAACCGTTAAAGCTGAGTGGTGGCGTTATGTTGAGCAGTCTAAGAAGAAAGGTACCCATCCCAAACAAGCAGTTCTTGATTGTTCTGATTGGTTATCGATTGAAGATCCTCTGAAAAAGCATCTGGAGGATTCCGATGCCCTAATGAATTTGATGAGTTTGGCCAGTTATTTAGAGCAGGGTGGTACCAATGACAAAAAATTTGCCAAGGCAATTCAAGCGGGTCTCAAGATGCATGCCCATGATTTTTCAATGGATGATATTGCCTTGGCCTTGCGCCCCGCATTTTTGACAGGTGACTTTGAAATCCAGAAAAAGCTTAAGGCTTCGGGAGATCTGAAAAAATCAATCAAAGGCCTTCCTAATCCAGTGCAAGTGGAGCAGCAAATTGACCTGACTCGACAGGCGTGGGCTCAAATTCTTTACGAGCATTATTGTTGGGCAGCTGATGCAAGAGCTCATCGCATTCATCAAGCGTGGGTGACCGTGGGCGTGGATATGCTCGCGCATTATCAAGCTCAAAAAGAAGTGTTGCGGGTTCAGGATTTTTCTGATTTAGAAGCCTACACAGCTCAATTGATGCTCTCATCAGATATGGCGCATTACTTGCAAGCGAGATTGGATGCCAAATATAAACACATCTTAATTGATGAATTCCAAGACACCAACCCATTGCAATGGCAAATTGTTTTATCTTGGCTCAATGCTTATGGGGTTGACGAAGAAAAACCCACAGTATTTCTAGTGGGTGATCCTAAGCAATCTATCTATCGCTTCCGTCGTGCCGATGTGCGTTTATTCAATCAGGCGAAAGAGTATTTGGAGAAAAACTTTCAAGCAGTGATTCATCCATTTAATCAAACGCGTCGAAATAGTCCTGCAGTGCTTCAAGCTGTCAATGCAGTTTTTCGATTAGCAGATGTACCGCCCAATTACCCGTTTGAAACTCAAGAGCGAAATCCTCAAGCAGATGATACGTGGGGTCAAGGAGAGGTCATTTGTTTGCCTCTTATCCCCGCGCCCAATATTGCGACTCAAGAAAATCGGCACGCCTTAAGCGACGCATACATCGATTTAAATATTGAAAGCAAAGCACAACAGAGTTATGAGGAGGCTTTGCAAGTTGCGCAGTTGATTCATCAAATCAAGAGAGAGAAGAATGCTTCTTGGGGCGATTTTTTGGTTTTGTTGAAGTCTCGCGCGCCACTGACTCAAATTGAGCGAGCTTTTAGATCGGTCGGTATTCCATGCGATAGCCCTCGGCAGGGCGGACTTCTAAAAACCCTAGAGGCTGAGGATTTGGTTGCCTTGTTGTCTGTGCTGATGACCCCAACCCAAGATTTAGCCTTAACCCAAGTATTGCGCTCCCCAATTTATGGCCTGAGCGATTTGGAATTGATGAATTTAATGGCTGAGAAACAAAAATCTCAGATAGATTCAGTGTGGCAGTTGATATCGACCCCCAGTCATCCTCTTCACATGGTTCATCGGATGATTGCGCAATGGGCTGAATTGGCTAAACGTTTACCTGTCCATGATCTGCTGGATCATATTTATCATCAGGCGCAGATTCGTTCGCGTTATGCACAGGCTGCCCCTGTTCTGCAACGCGATCAAGTATTGTCGAATTTAGACGCCTTTTTATCCTTGGCGCTTGAGTTGGATGGTGGTCGTTACCCAAGCCTTTCTCGCTTTATTGCTGAGTTAAGAAGAATTAGACGTGGCGCCGATGAGGAGAGTCCAGATGAGGGGGATGCCTCTGCAGATGACGACACTGGCGATGATGAATCAGTTTCTTTAGCAGAATCAAGGGTAAGAGTGTTGACCATTCATGCTGCCAAAGGTCTTGAGTCCCGCTTTGTTTTTCTGATGAATGCCAATGTCAATCGTCAAAATAATGATTCTGTCAGTGTCTTGATGAGTTGGCTTCCTGGGGAAGCTGGCCCTGAACATATTTCTCCCTTGTTTTCTGGGAAGCCGAAAGATCCAGCTCGTGCAACACAGCGACAAAATGAAAAAGACATTGAGGCTATTGAGAACTGGAATCTTTTGTATGTGGCGCTGACAAGAGCCAAGGAGTCTGTTTATGTTTCTGGGTCTGCGGCAAAAGGAGATCAAGCTGTGGCCAGTAACAGTTGGTATGACCGCTTGAGCAGAGCGGGATTTTCTCCAAAAACCACCCCATATGAGGCGCAACCAGAATATGGGGCGAAGCTTGAATCTCATCCAGTGGCGCCATTATTTTTAGATTTTCAAGTGACTTGGCAGGGGGAAGTCAAAGATCAAGTCCATTTTGATGAAGAGTTGATTGATCCCGAGAGACAGCGGGTGATTGATTTGGGGGTGGCCTTCCATGCCATTATGGAACATGCATTGCGTGCGCAAATTCAGTCAGCATCAGAGTTGCCAAGCGCTCAGGAGTTAATGGCGTGGTTAAAAATTGATCCTCATTTGGTTGAGTCCGCCCGGGAATCTGCTTTGAATGTGTTGTCTTCGGACAAGGCAAAGAAATTTTTCTTTGACAAGCAAATCATTCGTGCTTGGGAGGAGTTAGACATCGGTCATCAAGAGGGGCGATTGTTGCGCATTGACCGCTTGATTGAATTGCCAGAGGAATTGATCATTCTTGATTACAAGCTATCAATTCCTGAACCCGGGCATGAGCTGTATGCCAAATATGCTTTGCAAATGGCTACTTATCGTGAGAGTGTGGGGCGTTTAAGGCCTGATAAAGCAATCAAAAGCTTCTTGTTGAGTGCGCAGGGCGAAATTTTGGAGATGGTTTAGGCCTCAAAGGGATATCACCCCATGAAATTTTTATACAAAAAATATCTAAAAAATGGTCTGAGGAGGTGGACGAGCCTGACCCTCGGCACTGGTAGTAATTGGGTTTGGCTGCTCCGTTCCCGACCTGACCAGGTTACCAAGCCACCATGCGAGGAGGCCCGTCCTCTGACATTCTACTGCCTTCTACTTGTAGAATGACAATATGACAGCTTTAGCATTGGCCAGAAAATGGCGCCCCAGA
>JALRCP010000140.1 GCA_023257325.1 Polynucleobacter sp.
CCATCGTTTGATGGAATCCAGTGAGCACATTGGCAAAATTGTTTTAACGGTGAAATAAAAGAGAGCCTTATGAGACCACTGACCATAATTGGTAATTGGAAAATGAACGGCAGTTTGGAGAGTAACCAAGCATTGATTCAAAGTATTTTGAGTCTAGGGGTTTCTGAATTCGCCAAAAATTCAAAGGCTCAAGTGGCTTTGTGTGTGCCTTATCCTTATTTACCTCAAGTGAGTCACTTGTTAAACCAATCATCCATTGCTTGGGGTGCTCAGGACGTTTCTGATCATCCCAATGGGGCCTATACCGGCGATGTGAGCGCCAAGATGTTGCAAGATTTTGGCTGTCGGTATGTGATCGTGGGACATTCAGAGCGTCGTCAATTTCATCAAGAAGGCGATGGTTTGGTGGCCAGAAAAGCCAAAGCCACGCTTCAAGCCAATATGACACCGATTATTTGCGTGGGTGAAACAGAGTCTGAGCATGATGATGGCAAAACTCTGGTAGTGGTGCGACGTCAATTGCAAGCGGTCTTGGATCTTTTGCAGGGGCAAATTGCCTCTTGCATCATCGCGTATGAACCAGTTTGGGCCATTGGCACTGGTAAGGTTCCAAGCCCTCAACAGGCCCAAGATGTTCATCGAGAATTGCGTTTGCAGTTGGCTAAGTTTGATGATGAAGCTGCCTCAAAAGTAGCCATTTTGTACGGCGGTAGCTTAAAGCCTGATAATGCTAAAGATTTGTTAGCGATGCCCGATATTGACGGAGGTTTGGTCGGTGGGGCGTCCTTGAATGCAGAAGATTTTTTGGCCTTGTGCCAAGCCAGTCAATAAATTTGTTTTTGGAGAATTAGATGGAAGTGTTTAAGACAGTATTGGTTGTATTGCAAATTATTGCGGCCATTGGTGTGATTGCTTTGGTGCTAATCCAGCAGGGCAAGGGGGCTGATATGGGGGCTGCTTTTGGTGGCGGTTCTTCAGGCGGTTTGTTTGGTGCAGCAGGTTCTGCCAACTTCCTCTCTCGTTTAACAGCCGTTTTTGCCACAGTATTTTTCTTATCAACCATCGGAATTACCCTATTGGGTTCAAACAAGTCTCAAAATGCCGGTGTTTTATCTGGAACGAGCGCCCCAGTTGTGGCTCCTAGTGCTGAGACTCCTGCCCCAGCAGCCCCAGGTAATGCCTCTGGAACAGCTCCGGTGACTGGAACTGGTCAAAGCGTTCCCAAATAAATAGAAAAAACTCAAAAAACCCCCTGAAGTTTGAGAGGGATAGGATAAAATCTTAGGGTTTTACCGTATGCCGTCGTGGTGGAATTGGTAGACACGCTATCTTGAGGGGGTAGTGGCGTAAAGCTGTGCGAGTTCGAGTCTCGCCGACGGCACCAGATTGAGGGGGTTTTGTTGCTTGTCAGATAGTTGCAAGACCATTTAGAGAAAATATGTAAGTGTTGTTTAGAGTTACGAATTGGAACGCTCTTGAACTTAGAAGCCTACTTTCCTGTGTTGCTTTTTATCCTTGTTGGGATAGGTGTTGGATTGGTGCCCATGGCACTGGGCAAACTTCTCGGCCCTAATAAACCGGATACTGAAAAAGTGTCACCTTACGAATGCGGTTTTGACGCATTTGAAGACGCCCGAATGAAGTTTGACGTGCGGTACTACTTGGTGGCAATCCTTTTTATTCTTTTTGATCTTGAAACTGCTTTCTTGTTCCCGTGGGGAGTCGCGCTTTCCGAAATCGGTTGGCCTGGCTACATCTCCATGGTGATTTTCTTGTTGGAATTTGTCATTGGTTTTGCCTATATCTGGAAGAAAGGTGCCCTTAACTGGGAATAAAGACTCAATATGGCTATTGAAGGCATCTTAAAAGAAGGTTTTGTAACCACTTCAGCTGATAAGTTAATCAATTGGACTCGGACAGGCTCTTTGTGGCCCATGACTTTTGGTTTGGCTTGTTGTGCGGTTGAAATGATGCATGCGGGTGCATCTCGTTATGACTTGGACCGTTTTGGTGTAGTTTTTAGACCATCACCTCGTCAATCTGATTTGATGATTGTTGCAGGCACTTTATGCAACAAAATGGCGCCTGCCTTACGTAAGGTTTATGACCAAATGCCAGAACCGCGCTGGGTGATTTCTATGGGCTCATGTGCCAATGGTGGAGGTTATTACCATTACTCTTATTCAGTAGTGCGCGGTTGTGACCGCATTGTTCCAGTGGATGTTTATGTACCTGGATGCCCTCCAACTGCAGAGGCTTTGATGTACGGCATCATTCAGTTACAAGCCAAGATCAAGCGCACCAGCACGATTGCGAGAAAGGCCTAAGATGTCCAATACGCTATCCGTGCTTCAAGAACGCCTAGAAAAAGTACTAGGAAAAAAAGTGGCTCGTATCCACGAGGCCCTCGGTGAATTGACTTTAGTTGTTCGATCTGAGGATTATCTTGAAGTGGCTTATACATTGCGTGATGAACCAACTCTGGGATTTGATCAGCTGATTGATTTATGTGGCGTTGATTACAGCGAGTATGACAATGCGACTTGGGAAGGTCCGCGCTTTGCTGCGGTCAGTCATTTGTTATCAGTCAAGCACAACTGGCGTTTGCGTTTAAGAGTCTTTGCGCCTGATGATGGTTTCCCATTGGTTGCCTCTGTGACACCGGTTTGGAATTCAGCCAACTGGTTTGAGCGCGAAGCTTTTGACCTTTATGGCATTTTGTTTGATGGTCACAATGACTTGCGTCGAATTCTGACGGACTATGGCTTCATTGGTCACCCATTCAGAAAAGATTTCCCAATCTCTGGCAACGTAGAAATGCGCTATGACCCAGAGCAAAAACGTGTTGTTTACCAACCTGTGACGATTGATCCTCGCGAAGTCACCCCTCGAGTGATTCGTGAAGAAAGCTACGGGTCTTAATCATGGCAGATATTAAAAATTACACCC
>JALRCP010000041.1 GCA_023257325.1 Polynucleobacter sp.
GTCGGTTTATGAAACGCCACATAGGCCTTTTCGTGGTATTCCCAAAGCTCACCGTCTACCTCTAGATGTAGCTCATGGGTATCAATCTTTTCGTCAGGGTCTTCGGCCAAAACACCATTGACTTTGACCAATTCGGCATAAACCAAATCACTGCAATAGCGACGGGTGCCAAAACCCTGACTAAAAAGAACTTTTTCAAGAGAAAGAGGTTTTGCCATGCCGAGTCAAGAATACCTATAATGAACAGAATTACAAATGTTACAGCGTGTTGGGGTCACCAACCCGATATCCAGAGGAGATGATAGTGCCAGTAATCACCAATATTGAAGATTTGCGCATATTGCACAAAAAGCGTACGCCCAAGATGTTCTATGACTACGCTGATTCTGGTTCATGGACTGAATCTACTTATCGATCCAATGAGTCTGATTTCCAAAAGATCAAGTTGCGACAAAAAGTAGCGGTCAATATGGAAAACCGCAGCACCAAAACCAAGATGGTGGGTCAAGAGGTAGCCATGCCGGTTGCTTTGGCGCCGACGGGACTCACAGGCATGCAACATGCCGATGGAGAAATTTTGGCTGCCAAAGCTGCTGAAAAGTTTGGTGTACCGTTTTGTTTGTCGACCATGAGTATTTGCTCCATCGAAGATGTGGCAGAAAACACCACCAAGCCATTTTGGTTCCAGCTCTATGTGATGAAGGACCGTGGTTTTATTGAGCGCTTGATTGATCGTGCCAAAGCGGCCAAATGCTCTGCCTTGGTTTTGACCTTGGATTTGCAGATTTTGGGTCAGCGTCACAAAGATCTGAAAAACGGTTTATCTGCGCCTCCTAAATTAACCATTCCGAACATCATCAATATGATGACCAAGCCTAGATGGTGCATGGGCATGTTAGGGACCAAACGTCGGACATTCAGAAACATCGTGGGTCACGCCACGGGTGTGGGCAATATGTCCTCCTTATCTTCATGGACAGCGGAGCAGTTTGATCCAGCCCTCAACTGGGGGGATGTCGAGTGGATTAAAAATCGTTGGGGTGGCAAATTAATCATCAAGGGCATTTTGGATGAAGGCGATGCTCGTTTGGCTGCAAATTCTGGGGCGGACGCGCTGATTGTTTCTAATCATGGCGGTCGTCAGTTGGATGGGGCAGTTTCAAGTATCCAGGCTTTGCCCGGCATTGTGGATGCAGTGGGCAAAGACATCGAGGTGTGGATGGATGGAGGCATTCGTTCGGGTCAAGATGTCCTCAAGGCTTGGGCTTTGGGTGCTAAGGGGACCTTGATTGGCCGACCTTTCCTATATGGTTTAGGCGCCATGGGTGAAGCGGGTGTGACCAAGTGTTTGGAGATTATTCATAAAGAGTTAGACATCACCATGGCCTTTACTGGTCACCGCGATATTCAAAATGTCACCAAAGATATTTTGTATCCTGGTACTTTCTAAACAGCCACTGAGACAAAGAACCTATGAATCCTGGAACACTCAGCGATAGCATTCAGTTAGCGGTTGCCCCTGTTTTTCTTTTAACGGCGGTGGCTGGCATGATCGGTGCACTCACTCAACGTTTGGCCCGCGTGATTGATCGTGCGCGAGTGATTCACAAAGAACTCTTGAATGAAAGTCTTAAAGACTCTATTCGCATTTCATACGATGAAGAACTTCAAAGCATTGCCAAGCGAGGTCGATTCATCAATGTCTCAATGGTATTTTTGGTTTTATGTGCCATCATGATTGGATTGACTATTTTGGAGTTGTTCTTTGCAGAAACTTCTAGTGGCAAATTGATGGTGTCAAATTTTGTCCTTTACACCTTTGTGGCGGGGGTGGCTGCTTTTATTCTGGCCTTGATCTCTTTATTGATTGAGGTATTGATTGCGTCTTATTCCATTCGCTGGAAGCCTCATGCATAAAAATTAAATCAAAAAACAATAAAAATAGGAGACGCTATGACCATCTATCAATATAAAGACAAAGTTCCTCAAATTCATGACACAGCGTTTGTGGCCAAAGAAGCCACCATCATTGGTGATGTTATTTTGCAAGAAGATGTCAGTGTTTGGCCGGGGGTCGTGATTCGAGGTGACAATGAACCCATCACGGTGGGCAAGGGTAGCAATGTTCAAGAAGGCACTGTGATGCACACTGACATGGGTTGCCCATTGACTTTAGCCAACAATGTTACTGTGGGGCATCAAGCCATGTTGCATGGTTGCATCATTGGTGAGAATTCCTTGATTGGTATTCAGGCAGTGGTTTTAAATCGTGCTGTGATTGGTAAAAATTGTTTGGTGGGTGCTGGTTCTGTGGTCACTGAGGGTAAAGTGTTCCCAGACAATTCATTGATTCTCGGGTCGCCAGCGAAGGTGGTCAGAGAATTAAGTCCAGAGCAGATTGCTGGCTTAAAGGCCAGTGCTGAAAACTATGTGGCCAAGAAAAATCTCTTCAAAGCCCATTTGATTGAGTTACCTAGTCAAGATTAAAGAAGAGTCAATAAAAAGATGATTCCAGGTTTAGTCCAAATATTGTTATGGCAAGGTTTGGGTGAGCTGGTGTCGCACTTCTTCTTGCCCATTATTCCAGGTCCCGTATTGGGTTTGATATTTTTGTTGATCTTTTTGATCATCAAGGGCCAAGTCAATTCATCCTTGGCCTTGGTATCGGATGCATTCAGTCAGCACCTGGGTGTTTTATTCATTCCTGCGGCGGTAGGAGTGATTCTATTTTTACCCCAGCTCAAAGCGCACGCAGTTGCAGTCATCAGTGCCTTATTGATCAGTGTGGTTTTAACGATTGTGGTAACAGCAATCGTCTTACGCTTCATCGCCAAAAAGGATCCCCATGAGTCCTAATGGTTTACAGATTGCCGAGATTTGGGTTTACCTTTCAGGTAGTCCATTATTCGCCTTAATTCTTACTCTGACAGCTTATCAAGTCGGAAGCATGCTCTATCAAAAAACCGAGCGAAATCCTTTGGCCAATCCTGTAGCCATTGCGGTGGTATTGGTAGCAATCGCACTTCATTGGGTGGACATGCCTTATCAAAAATATTTTGAGGGCGCTCAATTTGTCCATTTCTTATTAGGCACTGCCACTGTTTCATTGGCCATTCCGATTTATCGAGGCGTCGCTGCTTTAAAGGCACGCTTGATTCCACTATTAATTGCATTGTTGTGTGGCGGTGTGGTTTCAATAGTGAGTGCGGTGGGTGTTGCGACTTTGTTAGGGGCAGACAGTGCCATTATTGGAGCCTTTTATCCTAAATCAGTGACTGCACCGATTGCCATGGGGGTAGCCGAGCGTTTGGGTGTTTCACCGACCTTGACCGCAGTCTTTGCTGTGGTCACTGGAATTTTAGGCGCCATTCTAGGCAGTCATATTTTGAACTTCCTTGGTATGAAAGAGTGGTGGCAGCGTGGCTTTGCCATTGGCACTGCAGCACATGGCATCGGAACTTCCCGTGCTTTTGCAGTTCATCCTGAAGCGGGGACTTATGCCAGCTTAGCCATGGGCTTGCATGGCATCCTGGGTGCTTTATTGATTCCGCTTCTAAAAAATTATTTGTGAGCTTGCATTAAGGCATCTGCAATTGCTAGTAACAGGCGATCTCTGCCTCGTGCAGCCACCAACTGAACTCCTACAGGCAGACCCAAAGGTCCCTTGAAAAGAGGGAGTGTGATACAAGGTAAGCCCATCAAAGTCCAAACGCGACAGAAAATCGGATCACCTGTTTGTGTGATGCCGTGAGGTGCTTCGCCAATTGCGCTAGGCGCTATCAAAACGTCCCATTCGGAGGTGAGCATGTCTTGAATGACCCCGCGTGCTTTTTCAGCTGTCAGTAAATCAGAAGAATATTGCTCATAAGTAATCGCACCGCCTTGCTTGATTAAGCCACGCAATTGCTGACTGAGTTGATCGGCGTGGTTATTTTGCTCAAATGCAAAACTGCGAGCGCTTTCTGACCACATGATCCTGCCTTGCAACTCGGACATTTTTTTAAAAATACTGGGTAATTCAACATCAGGCACCGCAATGTTAAAAGTATCCTCTGCCAATAATGCGGCGTGTGCAATGGCTGCAATCGTTTCAGCAGATGCCAGATGACCGTCATCGGTCAAGCAAATACCCAGCTTGGGTTTTTTGGGTAGTTTGGGAAGGTTGATGAGATCGCTATCACCCGACATGGCAGCCACGCATAAAGCGGCATCTGCTACTGTTCTGCTAAAGCTTCCTAAAGTATCTAGGGATGGCGACAAGCTTTTTGCACCACCTAAACTGATTTTTCCATAAGTGGGTTTATAGCCAATGACACCACAAAAAGCAGCTGGTCGAATCACAGAAGCGGCGGTTTGACTGCCTGTGGCTAGAGGAATCATCTCATCGGCCACGGCTGCCGCTGAGCCGCTAGAAGAGCCTCCCGGTGTATGGTCTGGGTTATGGGGGTTGCGAGTTTTGCCCCCTTTGAAAGTCGCAAATTCAGTCGTGACCGTTTTGCCCAATAAAACCCCACCCGCTTGTCTCATTAAAGCGATGTGAACGGCATCACTGGAGGCTTGATTGTGTTCATAAATGGGGGAGCCATAGCGTGTTGGAAAGTCGTGTGTATCAAAGAGGTCTTTCGCACCAAATGGAATGCCATGCAAAATTCCCCTTGAGGCTGAACGATCAAGTAGCTTGGCTTGTGCCAGGGCTGCTGAAAAATTGGTTTCAACCCAAGCTTGGGTTGTGGGTTCTTTGGCTTCAATGCGATCAATACAGGAACGCAATAATTGTTCACAGCTTAATTGACCCGCCTGAATTTTTTGAACCGCTTCAGTTGCGGATAATTGATAAGGTAGTTTCATGGCTTAATCTTACCCTTGAACAATTATTTGTGCTTCAATCACCCCATGAATCAATCATTACCAGCCTGGCTTGCCGAAGTGAAAGCTTCTGAGAATTGTTTCATCATTGCCTTGCATTGTCAGCCGGGTGCTAAAAACACTGAGGTACAAGGTGAGCACGATGGACGTCTCAAAATTAGATTGGCGGCACCTCCCATTGAAGGTAAAGCCAATGAGGCCTTAATTCAGTGGCTATCCAAAACACTGGAGATCAAGCGAAGTCAAATTGAGCTGCTAGCGGGTGACCTGAGTCGTTTAAAGCGGGTGAAGATTGCTGGCATTACCGCTGAACAATTGCTTCAGTTAATTCCTTAGATCACTTTTTTTTATGAACTTTAGGCCGTGCTGATTTGATACCCGTTCCAGGACGGGGCGGAAGACCTGTGTGTTGCGTCAAAATCTTACCGCGTGCTGGTCTTTGAGGGACAGAAAAATCTCTCGGATTATGAGTTACAGCTGTGGCATTCGGTTTACCCAAAGAAGAATTCTTGCGTCGCGGGCTTTGGTAGGTTCCATCCGTATTCGGTTGGTAGTTTGGAATCAAATGATGTTTACCGTTGCCGATCAAATCAGCGCGCCCCATTTTTTTCAGGGCTTCTCTCAGGAGGGGCCAGTTATTGGCATCGTGGTAGCGTAAGAATGCTTTATGGAGTCGACGACGCTTTTCGCCACGCACGATATCAACGGTTTCGCTACTGCGAGTGACTTTGCGCAAAGGATTTTTGTTGGTGTGGTACATCGCTGTGGCTGTTGCCATAGGCGATGGGTAAAAAGTTTGCACTTGATCGGCGCGGAAGCCATTTTTCTTGAGCCAAATTGCTAAATTCATCAATGTAAGCATTTAGACTTAAACTTGATGATCTAGGCGCCAACATTAAATTATAACCAGAACTTGGTGATGTTGCACTAGTCATATTAAGTGTATCTACAAGTGAATTATTTTTAT
>JALRCP010000053.1 GCA_023257325.1 Polynucleobacter sp.
GGTTGGGTCTGGGAATACTTAGCGCCCCATCATGTGTTTGGTCTAGCCGCTGTGAGCAGTCTCTTGGGCTACTGGTGCATGAGAAAAATTACTCACGATGATTCTTAAAAGAAAACAGCCAGCAATGAACCATGCAAGTAAACAGGCAAACAAGCAAAAAACAAGACTAGAAATGAACGATCAAAGTTACATGCCTGTGTAGTTTGGACCACCACCGCCTTCGGGGTTGAGCCAAACAATGTTTTGAGTTGGGTCTTTGATGTCACAGGTTTTGCAATGAACGCAGTTCTGTGCATTGATTTGTAATTGTTTGCCGGCATCGCCGTCAACAAATTCATAAACACCTGCGGGGCAATAGCGTTGCTCGGGTCCGTCAAATACCGCTAGATTGGTAATCACAGGAACCACCGCATTGTTTAAGGTTAAGTGCGCTGGTTGGTTTTCTTCATGATTGGTATTGGATAAAAACACTGAAGACAAACGATCGAATGTAATTTTCCCGTCTGGTTTGGGATAATCAATTTTCTGACATTGATCAGCGGGTTTTAAATATTCATGATCGGCGTATTGAGTATGAACAGTCCAGGGCACATTGCCACCGAATAATTTTTGTTCAATACCCACCATCAAGGTGCCCACATACAAACCTTTGCTCATCCAAGGTTTGAAGTTGCGAGCCTTCTTGAGTTCTTGATGCAACCAACTCTTCTTGAAAGCCTCTGGATAGGCGCTTAACTCATCGCCTGAGCGATTTTGAGTGATGGCTTCAAACGCAGCCTCAGCCGCGAGCATGCCCGTCTTAATGGCTGCATGACTGCCCTTGATGCGAGATGCATTTAAAAAGCCTGCATCGCAACCAATTAAAGCGCCGCCTGGAAATACTGTTTTTGGCAAACTGTTTAAGCCACCCGCTGTGATCACACGAGCGCCGTAACCGATGCGCTTGCCCCCTTCGAGGAAGCGACGAATCGAAGGATGGGTTTTGTAACGCTGAAATTCTTCATAAGGACTGAGATAGGGGTTTTGATATGACAAGCCCACCACAAAACCCACAGCCACTTGATTATTTTCTAAGTGATATAAAAATGATCCGCCATAAGTGTCAGCTTCCAGTGGCCAGCCTGCGGTATGGATCACTAAACCTTCTTGATGAAGGGCGGGATCAATTTCCCACAGTTCCTTGATGCCAAGACCATAACTCTGAGGATCTTTGCCAGCATCTAAGGCGTAGTTTTCAATCAGTTGCTTGCCCAAGTGACCGCGTGCACCTTCAGCAAATAAAGTGTACTTGGCGCGCAACTCCATGCCCAACTGGAAATTCTCGGTGGCTTGACCATCTTTACCCACACCTAGGTTACCCGTGGCCACACCGACGACTTCGCCAGACTCGCCATACAAAATTTCAGCAGCTGGAAACCCTGCAAAAATTTCAACACCCAAGCTTTCTGCTTCTGCCCCTAACCATTTGGTGAAGTTAGACAGGCTCACAATGTAATTGCCATGATTTTTAAAGCATTCTGGCAACATCCATTGGGGGGTAGTGAAGGACTTTCCTTCAGTTAAAAACATGAAGCGGTCTTCGCTCACAGGTGTATTGAGTGGGGCGCCTTTTTCTTTCCAATCAGGGATGAGTTCATTGATGCCGATTGGATCCATCACCGCGCCTGACAAAATATGCGCGCCCACCTCGGAGCCTTTTTCAAGGACGCAAACCGAGAGATCTTGACCTTTTTCTGCGCTCAATTGCTTGATGCGAATCGCTGCTGATAAACCAGCCGGACCACCACCGACAATGACAACGTCATAGTCCATGGATTCACGGGGGCCATATTCGGTCAACAATTCAGCGCTGGTATTCATCCTGTCTCCAAAATGAGTTTTTCACACAAAAATAAGCTTCTAACTAGATACTATAAAGGCAAATTAGGCATAGATTGGCGTGCTTTGAGTGATTTTGATGACTTGATTGGGGTCAACTGTCAACTTATCGTCAATAGAATGGTATATAACTAGAGGTTTGGCACATGTTTTGCTATCAAAATAGCGGATCAATAGGGAGTTTTGAATGAATAAGATTTACGGTTCTGCAAAAGAAGCTTTGGCAGATATTGTTAAAAATGGTCAAACCTTTGCAGTCGGTGGTTTTGGCTTGTGTGGTATTCCGGAAGCATTGATTGCCGCATTGCGCGACACGGGTGCGACGAACTTAACCGCCATTTCAAACAATGCTGGCGTAGATGGTTTTGGTTTGGGTCAATTATTAGAAACGCGCCAAATTAAAAAAATGATTTCTTCTTACGTGGGAGAAAACAAAGAATTTGAACGCCAGTACTTGGCTGGCGAACTAGAGCTCGAGTTCACACCTCAAGGAACTTTGGCGGAAAAGTTGCGTGCAGGTGGTTGTGGCATTCCAGCGTTCTTCACCAAAACGGGTGTTGGCACGATTGTGGCTGAAGGCAAAGAGATTCGTGAGTTTGACGGTGAGAAATATGTGATGGAGCGCTCCTTGGTGGCAGACATTGCATTGGTTAAAGCTTGGAAAGCAGACAAGGCGGGTAACTTAATTTATCGTCACACAGCCCGTAACTTCAACCCGATGTGCGCGATGGCCGGAAAAATCACGGTGGTTGAAGTGGAAGAGATTGTTGAGAACGGCACATTTGAGCCTGCTGATGTT
>JALRCP010000055.1 GCA_023257325.1 Polynucleobacter sp.
AAGAAGCGCCCCGACGACAAGAAAGAAGTGTTTGCCTACAGAATTGGCAAACGGGTATGCAAGCAACGATTGCAGCCATCATGCCCGGCTGTGAATTTGAATTGACCTTGCCAGAGGCTTATTTCACTAACTGTCGAGAGGCAGATCGAAAGATCAGGCCTCTGAGCATTTTGGCCGCGGTGAAATATTTAGAATCCGTTTTAAGTATTGAGCCTGCCGGACTATCCTGCGTGGTGGCTGGATTTGGGGAAGAGCAATGCGATGAATATCGCATCGCCTTTGCTCAAAAAGGCTCTAAGGAAATCATTTATGGTGTTGTTTGGCCTCTCTATGACAGAGAGTCAGTACCCAACGATGGTATCAACGACATTTCAGTTGAAGACAGCCCCATTCGAGAAATCTACGACACCATCAAAGCCGCTGGCATTGAAGATCAGTTCAGGCACTCTGAATTATTTAACCCTGAAATGTGCGAAGACTGTGGTGCAGCGATGTTTGTTGATCGTGCGGGTGAAATTGTTCATGCTGAAATGCCGGACGACACCCCCAGTCAACAACCTTTGTTTCATTAATCCAACTTTAGCCAGATTTCATTTCTTCGCCAAAATGGCAAGGTCCAGGGAGGGTTATAGCGTGAGAGTTGAGCGGGCCCTGAAGTTTTCCAAGCGTTTTTCTTGACCCACTCCTCTAATCTCTGAGTTTGTAGGGCCATTTTTTCTTCGTCCACCCAACCACTGAAGGTCACAACCGCGACTTGCTGCGCAGGAATAGATCGAATGGTGATGTTCGCATTCTTAGGCTTGGGTAAGGTTTCCATCGTGAATTTTTGAGGCATCACAAAAGCCAACTTCCATGTTTGCCCATTATTCTCTTTGGCCTTATTTTCTTCAATGGTAACCGGAGCCGTCATCGCAATTTTGGTCGAGATATCTACCTCAAGAGTGACTGGAGCCGTCATGTCAATTTTTTCTGACTTCTTTTTAACAGGATCCTCGTTGTTGCCAAAAATGAAGTCGGCGACCTGGCGAAAGCCTTGATTCGAGGCCTCACTTAAGGTGCCTGTGACCTGAACCTCTGCAATGATCATCGCCTGATAGCGACGAAGCTCAAAGTCGTCTTCTTTTTTGATGAGGTCAAAACGGGGTTCCTCAGTGGCCATGGCCACTCCCATTGAAAAGAAGACGCTCAGGCATGCAAGCAATCGGATGGCAAACTGGGTCATGCGGATGCTCACTGCTCTTTTCTGCGAAAGACAGGTTTGTCATCGGTACTTTCTTTGGGCGCAAACTTGTAACCTTCTAAATCAAAGTCTTTTAAGTCAGCGACTTTGTCAATTTTGTTATCAATGATGAAGCGCGTCATCAAACCTCTGGCGCGCTTGGCGTAGAAGGAAATGATTTTGTACTTGCCCGCTTTTTCATCTTGAAACACTGGGGCAATGACTGGATGAGTCAATTTAGCCACTTTGACAGATTTGAAATATTCATCTGAGGCTAAGTTAATTAAGACCTTGGATGCATGCTGATCCAACTCTTCTTTTAAAGCCAAGCTGATTTTGTCTCCCCAAAAGGCATAGAGATCTTTTCCGCCCGCATTTTTAAAAGCGGTGCCCATTTCCAAGCGATACGGCTGCATCAAATCCAGTGGCTTTAACACGCCATATAAACCCGATAAGACTCGCACGTGCTTTTGGGCATAGTCCAAACCCTTTTGATTCAGGGAAGTGGCATTCAGACCTTCATACACATCGCCATTAAATGCCAAGATGGCTTGCTTACTATTTTTGGGGGTGAACTTTTTAGACCACTCCCCAAAACGGGCCACGTTCAAGGCGGCCAACTTATCTGACAAATCCATGAGTTGCGCCACTTCTTGCAGTGATAATTTCTTTAAGTCAGCGATGAGTTGGGCCGACTCAGGGATAAAAATAGGCAAGGTATGCTTATCAGTGGTGGGTGGATTGTCATAATCCAAACTTTTAGCAGGCGAGAGTACGATCAACATGGCAGAATAATCAAAATCAATGAATCTAAATCATACTGCTTTGAGACAAATACCGCTTCCCTCTCGTTTACCCAAAGTGGGTACGACTATTTTTACTGTGATGTCGGCCTTGGCCAATGAATGTCAAGCCATTAATTTGGGTCAAGGCTTTCCAGATTTTGATTGTGACCCTGCTTTACCCAAGGCGGTGTATGACGCCATGCAAACCGGTCACAATCAATATCCACCGATGGCAGGCATTGCCCCACTTCGCCAAGCCATCAGTGAAAAAGTCTTGGCTCTCTACGGACATCATTACAACCCTGACACTGAAATCACCATCACTGCTGGGGGTACTCAAGGTATCTTTACGGTCATTGCTTGCGCCATTGGTCCAGGCGATGAAGTCATTGTGATTGAACCCGTCTATGACTCTTATGTGCCATCCATAGACACTGTGGGTGGCATCGCTGTACCGGTTCAACTCGAGGTTCTTAGGAATGAAGCGGGTCAAGTCAGTGGCTACGCCATTCCGTGGGAGGCCATCGCCAAAGCCATCACCCCCCGCACCAAGATGATCATGATTAACTCGCCTCATAATCCAACGGGGATGGTCTGGCAAGCGAGCGACTTGGATCGTTTGGCTCATTTGGTAAGAGATACCGATATATTGATTTGTAGCGATGAGGTCTACGAACACATGGTGTATGACGGCCAATCACATCAAAGTGTGGCCCGTCACCCTGAACTGGCTTCTCGCAGTTTTGTTATTTCTAGCTTTGGCAAAACCTATCACGTCACCGGTTGGAAAATCGGCTATGTGGCTGCCCCCGCTCACCTGACTGCTGAATTTAGAAAAGTGCATCAGTTCAATGTGTTTACAGTGAACACTCCCGTTCAGTATGGTCTGAGTGAGTACTTAAAAAACCCTGAACCTTATCTATCCCTAGCCACTTTTTATCAAAAGAAACGTGATTATTTGAGAGCAGGTTTGAGTAACACTCGGTTTCAGTTACTGCCCTCTCCAGGCACCTATTTTCAGTGTGTTGATTACACCCAACTGGGTATTCCAGAAGCTTTAATGAATGGGGTTGATTTTTGCCAGTGGCTCACCAGAAATATCGGCGTGGCGGCCATCCCAGTATCTGCTTTTTATGGCACCCCGGTTGAGTCGGGTGTGATTCGTTTTTGCTTTGCCAAGCAAGAAAAAACACTGGCTGAAGCATTAACTCGTTTGCAACGTATTTAAAACTATTTAAAGGAAGACTCATGACGAAGAAACAAGGCATGATTGATATTTACAGTTGGGCCACTCCGAACGGCCATAAAGTTCATATCATGATGGAAGAATGCGGCTATCGCTTAGGCAAAGATTGGCTGGCCCATCCTGTGGATATTGGTGCAGGCGATCAATTTAAAAAAGAATTTTTAGCGATCAGCCCCAACAATAAAATTCCTGCCATGGTTGACCCCAATGGTCCAGATGGAAAACCCATCGCCTTGTTTGAGTCCGGTGCGATTCTGTTGTACTTAGCAAGCAAGACAGGAAAGTTTTTACCCAAAACAGATCGGGCCAAATTTGAGGTCATGCAGTGGCTAATGTTTCAGATGGGGGGCGTAGGTCCCATGTTAGGTCAGACACATCACTTCAGAATTTACGCGCCTGAAAAAGTGCCATACGCCATCAACCGTTACACCAATGAAACTCGCAGACTCTACGGCGTGATGGATCGTGAATTAGCCAAGAAACCCTTTATTGCTGGCAAGGAATACAGCATTGCCGACATCGCCATATTTCCATGGACACGCTCGTGGAAAAACCAAGGCATCACTCTAGAAGAATTTCCGAATGTATTGCGTTGGCATGAAACGATTGCCAAGCGGCCTGCCGTGCAACGAGGCGTTGAGGTTCTGACCTCTTTGCGAAAGCCTTTGATTGACGATAAGGCCAGAGAAGTTTTGTACGGAAAAACTCAGTACAAAAAACGCTAAAGAACTTTCTTTAGAAATCTTGAGAAATTACGAGCGCTTGAGCTTTTGTACAAGCGCTTGTAAAAACACCCACAGCGCTGGCAAGCCTGGGATGATGATCATGGCCAAGGCTACCAATGAAAAATTGGCCTTGACCCACGGGTGTTCACCAATCATATAACCCAAGGTGGTCAAGCTACCGACCCAGAGAATACCCCCCGCCACGTTGTAAGTGGCAAATTTGGCATAAGACATTTGCGCAGCCCCAGCGATGAATGGCGCAAAGGTTCGAATGAAGGGCATGAAGCGACCCACCACAATGGTGATGGGTCCATGCTTTTCATAAAAGGCATGGGTTTTATCAAATGCTTCTTTGTTAAACCAACGTGAATTCTCCCAACCAAATACTTTGGGACCAAACCACCTGCCAATGGAATAGTTCACAGCATCCCCCGCAATGGCAGCGATGATGAGCAAAATTAATAGCAAGGGTAGACTCATGCCACCCACAGCCGCGATGGCTCCAGCGACAAACAAGAGTGAATCGCCGGGTAGAAATGGCATGACCACCACGCCAGTCTCAATGAAGATGATGGCAAACAGTAAAACGTAGACCCAAGGTCCCCATTGATCAACCACGGTCACCAGATGCTTGTCTAAATGTAAAAAAATATCAATGAGACCCGCAAAATCCATTACTGAAAGACCACCGTACTTTGACCGTTCAATAAAATCCGATGCTCTGCATGCCAACGCACCGCTCGCGAGAGAGCCATGCACTCAACATCGCGTCCGACCGCTGCCAATTGATCAGGATCCATGGCGTGATCTACACGCTCTACGCCCTGCTCAATGATGGGGCCTTCGTCCAAATCGGTGGTGACGTAATGAGCTGTTGCACCAATCAGTTTGACGCCCCGTTGATGAGCTTGCCAGTAAGGTTTCGCGCCTTTAAAGCTGGGTAAGAAAGAGTGATGAATATTGATCGCCTTGCCCGATAATTGTTGACAAACTTTAGGCGACAAAATCTGCATGTACCTCGCCAAAACGACCAAGTCAATTTTTTCTTGATCAATCAGTTTTAATAATTGTTCTTCTTGGTCTTCCTTACGCACATCGTTGGCACTGCTCACCGGCATGTAATGGAATGGAATCTTGTAACTGTGGGCCAAAGCTTCAAAATCGGGATGATTAGACACAATGCCAGCAATCTCAATCGGTAAATAACCACTGTGCGTTCTGAACAAAAGATCGTTCAAGCAGTGGCCCAATTTAGAGACCATGATCAAAACCTTTGGCTTGGCAGCGGCATCGAATAGCTCCCAATCCATTTCAAAGGTTTTTCCAATGGTTTGAAACGCATTTTTCAGATGGTTTAAGTCAAGCTCTTGAGTTGTTTTAGCAAAGTGGACGCGCATGAAAAAACGACTGGTGAATGTGTCGCTAAACTGGGCCGAATCTAAAATATTGGCGGTTTGACTAAACAGGAAATGACTGACCGCATGGACAATGCCAGGCCGATCAGGACAAGAAATTTTAAGTATGAAACCTTGTGTAGACATGCCCGTATTATCCATTAAGAGTCACTAAAAACTAAAAAAGTTCTAGAAATTGTCAGAGGAAGCTTAAACTTAAGCTTTTGGTACTAAATATGAAGGTCAAGTGATGAGTATTCAGTCTGTAGGCATTATTGGCGCTGGCACCATGGGCAATGGCATTGCTCAGGCGTGCGCTGTTTCTGGCTTGAATGTGGTGATGGTTGACATCAGCGATGCGGCGGTCCAAAAAGGTTTGGCCACCATCTCCAGCAGTCTTGACCGTCTCATTAAAAAAGAAAAAATGACCGAAGCTGAAAAATCAGCGGCCTTGGGTCGCATCAAAACCAGCACTCAATATCAAGATTTTCAGAGTACGCAAATGGTCATTGAAGCGGCCACTGAAAATTATGAACTGAAGCTCAAAATCTTGAAGCAACTCGACGGCATTGTCAGTAAAGACACGATCATTGCTTCTAACACCTCATCCATCTCCATCACTCAAATGGCAGCCGAAGTCAGCCAGCCTGAGCGCTTTATTGGGATGCACTTCTTTAACCCTGTGCCGATGATGGCTTTGGTAGAGATCATTCGTGGACTTCAAACCAGTGATGCCACTCATGCCTTGGTTCAAGACATGGCCAAGGCTTTGGGCAAAGAACCGATTACCGTGAAGAATGCCCCAGGATTTGTGGTGAACCGTATTTTGGTGCCGATGATCAATGAAGCATTTTTTGTATTGGCCGAAGGTTTGGCCACACCTGAAGACATTGATGCCGGCATGAAATTGGGTTGCAATCATCCGATTGGGCCCTTGGCTTTGGCGGACATGATTGGCTTAGATACTTGCCTGGCGATCATGGAAGTCTATTTTGATAATTTCAATGATTCTAAATACCGCCCCTGCCCACTCCTTCGTGAAATGGTGGCAGCCGGCTACTTAGGTCGTAAATCAGGTCGTGGCGTTTATAGTTACTCTTAAAGAAAAATATCTTTATGTTGGCACCCATCACCAAACTGCTCGGTTACGCTGGCTTACTTCCTTTTATCGGTTTGTCAGCATTGATTCAATTTGCTGAACCTCCCTTAGATTTTTGGGCCGCTAATTCTTTACTTCTTTATGGCGCGACCATAGCTGCTTTTGTAGGTGCACTGCATTGGGGCCCCTTACTGGGACCACAATCTAATCGAGTGACGCATAACTTTTGGCGTGACAAAGGTGCTTGGATTTGGGGAGTGGTTCCCTCGCTGATGGCTTGGGGAGCTTTGCACCTGGCTTTTTCAACGGGCTATTTTGTGATTGCCGGCACTTTGGTGTTGGCATTGATTGTAGATCGCCAACAGTTTCATCATCTCATTGAAGATGAAGGGTATCTGGCTGATTTTCTAAAAATGAGAACTGTCTTGACCTTGGTGGCCACAGCCAGCCTCATATGGGCTGGCTTGGCGATTCAACAGTTTTGATTCGATTGTTTGATTGAATCAATGCGCATGAGCTTTTGATAAAAGTTTTTCTGTGTAGGCAATCGCCAATGCAGAAGCCACAAAAGTCAAATGAATCACGGTTTGCCAGAGCAACGTTTTGTCATCCATTCCGGGCGCATTGATAAAAGTCTTCAATAAATGAATGGAAGAAATACCGATGATCGCTGTGGCCAGTTTGACCTTGAGCACCCCGGCGTTCACATGAGACAACCACTCAGGCTGATCAGGATGATTTTCTAATTCCAACCTAGAAACAAAAGTCTCCCAACCGCCCACAATCACCATCACCAATAAGTTAGAAATCATCACAACGTCAATGAGGCCCAAGACAATCAACATGATCTCAGTTTCAGTCGTGCCACCCTTGGTCATGATCAAAGAAATCAAGTGAACCAATTCATGCCAGAATTGATAGACATAAACGCCTTGGGCAACAATCAAACCTAAATAAAGAGGTGCCTGCAACCAGCGGCTCATGAAAATCCAGCGTGGCAGTGGGCGCAATTTGGCTTCGAGTGGGTGCGGTGTATTTTGACTCATTGTTTCATCTTCTATTTTATAAATGGTATTAATAATATTAAATCAGCTCATGCGACAATGGTCGCATTAAACCATGTCTTTATTACCTAGCAATAATTATTTTACCCCTCTAGCAGAATTGCTTCGACCCAAGGTTTTATCAGACTTGGTTGGTCAAACGCATTTATTTGGCCCTGGGAAACCGCTGGATTTGGCATTTAAATCCGGCAAACCCCATTCCATGATTTTGTGGGGGCCTCCAGGCGTTGGAAAAACCACCATCGCACGACTATGCGCCCAGGTGTTTGATTGTGAATTCATCGCCCTATCGGCTGTCTTAGCTGGTGTCAAAGAAATCCGTCAAGCCATTGAACTGGCCGAACATCACTTGCAACAACTCAATAAAAAGACGATTTTGTTTGTCGATGAAATTCATCGTTTCAACAAATCTCAGCAAGATGCTCTTTT
>JALRCP010000075.1 GCA_023257325.1 Polynucleobacter sp.
GGATGATGAGCAAAGTGTCTCTGAAGATGACGATGATGAGGATCCATTGATCTACACCGTGACAGATTTGGCGGAAGACAAAGTGGTGTTGGATGGCAATCACCCATTGGCAGGTTTGGCGCTTAAATTTTGGTTACAAATCGCTGATGTGCGACAAGCCACTGAAGAAGAGTTAGAGGATGGTCACCCTCAAGGTGCGTTTGGCTTGGAAGTCGAAGACGATCTAGATTTTGATGATGAGCAGCCACCCCAAACGGTGATGCAGCGTCCTACTTTGCATTAATGTCGGGTGCTGTTCGCGGATTGTTTTAAGCGATACAGCACATCCAAAGCCTCTTTCGGGCTTAAGTGATCCGGTTGCAATTGTTCAATTTCTTGCAAAATTGCCAAAGCCTGTTGGGTCGCAGGATCTTCAGAAATTTCTTCGACCGCACTGTGACTGAATAAGTCGGCTTGATGGCTATCTTGATTGGCCATGTCTTCTAAACGACGCAAATGCTGTTTGGCCTCTTTGATTACTTCGGGAGGCACGCCTGCCAATTGCGCCACTTGTATGCCGTAACTCTGATTGGCATGACCCTCTTTGACCGTATGTAAAAACACCAGGCTGTGACCTTTTTCAACAGCGCTTAAATGAACATTGACGCATTGAGGATATTTGCTTGGAAGGCTCGCCAATTCTAAATAATGAGTGGCAAATAAAGTCCAAGAGCGATTCTTGACGAGTAAATGTTGAGCAATCGCCCACGCCAATGCCAAGCCATCAAATGTTGAAGTGCCACGACCAATTTCATCCATCAAAACCAATGACTGAGGTGTTGCGCGATGCAAGATGGCGGCTGCTTCGGTCATTTCAACCATAAAGGTCGAGCGACCACTGGCCAAATCATCGGCTGCACCGATGCGTGTGAAGATGCGATCAATGGGGCCGATCCGTGCCTGTTTGGCAGGTACATAAGAACCCACATAAGCGAGCAACACAATCAAAGCAATTTGTCGCATATAAGTTGATTTACCGCCCATATTGGGGCCAGTGATCAAGAGCATGCGACGTGCTTCATGCGTGCTGAAATCATTCGCTGAAAAAGCTTCAGAACGTTTAGCCAATTGAGCTTCCACCACCGGATGGCGTCCCGCCTCAATATCTAAAACTGCATCAGTGGTAAAACTAGGACAGACCCAGTCCAGTGTTTGCGCGCGTTCACTCAGACAGGTCATCACATCCAATTGAGCAAGTGCCAAACCAATGGCTTGGCAAGCCACCACATGCGCTTGTAAGGTGATCAATAACTCTTCATACAACTGTTTCTCAAGCGCAAAACTGCGCTCTTTGGCCGACAGTGCTTTGTCTTCAAATGCTTTCAGTTCAGGAGTGATATAGCGCTCAGCATTCTTTAAAGTTTGGCGACGACGATAATCTTCTGGAACTTTATCAGTTTGACCATGCGTCACTTCAATAAAGAAGCCATGAACTTTATTGAACTCCACGCGCAGATTGGCAATGCCAGTGCGATCTCGTTCGCGAGCTTCCAAATCAAGCAAAAAGGCCCCGCAGTCATCACTCAAGCGTCTTAATTCATCCAATTCGGCGTTGTAGCCATCGGCAATCACGCCGCCTTCTCGAAGAATCGCTGATGGTTCAGGAGCAATCGCGCGTTGCAAAACATCCAAAACCGGCGGGGGTGCTGACAAAGTCTGCGATAAGCTTTGCAAAGCAGCACTGCTTGATCCGGGAAGTTCTAACAGTTTTGATAATGTGGGTAAATTTTCTAAGGTGTTGCGCAAACTGCTGAGGTCTCTGGGTCGCGCAGACCCCAAGGCCAAACGTGTACTGATGCGTTCGACATCCGCCACCTCTTTGAGGGCTGTGCGCAAGTCATGCAACACAAAGGGGTGTTTCAGTAATGAAGTGATGGCCTCATGTCGCTTGGCTACAAGGGTCTGGTCGCGCAAAGGATGGTGCAATAAATGGCGCAAGTAGCGACTACCCATCGCGCTTTGACAGGTATCTAGCAAAGAAAATAAGGTGGGGTCTGTTTCCCCGCGCAAGGTTTCAGTGATTTCTAGATTGCGTCGTGTGGCCGCATCAAGACCAATCCATTGCTTATCTTCTTCTAGTTGGCAACGTTGAATGTGAGGCAGTTTTCCTTGCCAACCCAAACCTTGAGTGTTGGCGCCATACGCCAACACAGCTGCAATGGCAGTCAGAGTGGGGGCGTAGGCTTCTAGGTCATCAAAGCCTAAGCTTTGCAGACTATTCATTTGAAATAAATCTTTGAGGCGACGCTCGCCTTCATCAGCAGACCATACCCAATCAGGAATGTTATGACCTGTGAGGTGGACATCCAAGCCTTGAGTATTCATCAAAGTGTTTTGAATATTTTCTTCTGAACCCAAGGGGCAAAGAAGTTCCACTGCTGCGATGCGTGCCAAATATTGAGCACAGTCATCGGGGTGACATTGTGTGAAACTTAATTGTCCACTGGTAATCGTCAACCAAGCCAAGCCCCACATTTTTTTGCCAGGAACAATCGCTAATAAAGGAGCGTCTTCGCGATCACTCAAAAGCGCCGAGTCAGTCACTGTGCCTGGTGTGATGACGCGCATCACGCGGCGTTCTACTGGACCTTTTGATAGGGCAGGGTCACCCACTTGTTCGGCGATTGCCACGGACTCACCGGCTTTGACCAGTTTGGCGAGGTATTGTTCCGCAGCGTGGTAGGGCACACCCGCCATCTTGATCGGCTGTCCTGCGGATTGACCTCGTTGGGTCAGAGTGATGTCTAGGATGCGAGCGGCTTTTTCTGCATCATCAAAGAACAATTCATAAAAATCGCCCATCCGAAAAAATACCAAAGAGTGTGGGTGCTCCGCTTTGATGCGCAAAAATTGCTGCATCGCTGGCGTGTGCGTTGCCAACTCTTGGGTATTCATTAATTGCTGAGATCTTCGGGAGTAATGCCGTAGGCTGTAAATGAGTGCTGTGAGTCAGAGGTTTCAACAATGCGCGCGGGGATACCCACTGCGGTAGCCCCAGCCGGCACGGCCTTCAACACCACCGCATTGGAACCAATGCGTGCACCCGCTCCAACCACAAAACCACCCAAGACTTTCGCACCCGCACTGACCACCACACCCGCTTCTAAAGTGGGGTGGCGTTTGGTGCCTTTGTACAAAGAAGTGCCACCAAGCGTCACACCTTGGTAGATGGTGCAATCATCGCCAATCACAGTGGTTTCGCCAATCACAACACCAAGGCCATGATCAATGAAGACCCGCTTACCCACCACCACCGCCGGATGAATTTCAATGCCGGTGATGAAGCGAGATGTGTGCGACACAATGCGTGCCAACAGCTTTAGGCCAATATTCCACAAAAAATGCGCGATGCG
>JALRCP010000094.1 GCA_023257325.1 Polynucleobacter sp.
CAGGTCGCTACGTCAAGTTGATCTAAGACAACGGTACTGGCAAATCCTTTTTCTGGAATAACCCCGGGGGTGTTGATGCCAAGACCCAGCTGCAGACTATTTTGAGGGCCTAAAACAAATTGAGCGTCAATCAATTTGCCAAGCTTGATTTGTCCAAGATGCGACTTGGGTGGCGAGGTGTTTTTATTCTGAAGACTCAATTGACCCGTTAAATTTTCACCCGCCTTTTTATTAAAAGGCGCTGGTAAAGAAGAGGTGAGTTGATTCAGTTTTAAGTCTAAATCTAATTGATAGCCGGCCGATTGCAGGGCTAATTTTCCGTCGTAAGCGACATCACCTGTCAGCTGCTCTTGCAGCACTTTGATTGTTTGAGTATTTGAGTTATTCAGGGCTGATATTAAATTTTTGATATCAGCTTTTCCAGAGACTTTCATGTCTGAAGAGGACTGCCAAGGTAATTTATTACCACTGTCAATCACAATGTTGCCACCCAATAAATCTGCCTTTAAGTTTCTGCCAACAATATTCTCTTCAGAAAATAGCAAATCTCCATGGATGTTTTTAACTTCAAGCGAGTCATTGATGGTGGCTTGATTATTCTTTAAAGATACCTCTCCTTGAAGCTTGGTTTTGAGGGTTTCATGAAGAGGCATCTCAATATTAATTTTTAATTGAGCATGACCATTCACTTGAATCTTTTTATTCCAACCTTGAGCATGTTGGCCTGAAGGACTCTTGATGTAATACTGAATTAAATCAGCGGTACTTCCTTGGGCAGTGCCATTAATTTTTAAAATGGACTGGCGGCTGGTTATGTCATCTACGTAGCCATCAATCTTGCTCAATTGAACACTTTCAAAATCAGCCGATTTGAGGTCAAGCTTTAATTTAGGCCCATTAAAAGACACTGTGCCAGTGACATTCATGAAATCAGACCATTGACCTCTGCTTTTTTCTACCTTCGGTGCAGGAGAATATTGAACTTGATAAATGGGTAGTTGAAGTTCAAAAATTCCAGGATGTTGCGTGGAGAAAGGAATGTGATGAGGGTTGCCGTTGATATGAACGGAACCATTTTTAATAAACCCCTCTTTTAAAGAGCTGTTCAAGTAGCTACGTGCTTCTTTGGACATTTCTTTTGGAAAGAAGCGGGTGATATTTTTTACCGAAGCTTCTTCAATTTGACCTTTAATGAATAAAGCTTCGGGTGATTTATCTGACTTGGTTTTGTAGCTGGCATCAAATTTGAGTTTTACGGCCTCATTTTTAAGTCGCATTTGACTGATTTGATACTCGGTGTACTTTTCCTTTTTGAGCCATTTGATGGTGCCTGCTGCCTCTTGTAGGCTAACAAAATCATCTTCTAGTACTTGGGGAAGTACAAAAGCGGTATTTTCAGTATCAATGAGTAACTCGCCGCCTACCTCGGTAGCGAAGAGTTTTCCAGATAAGTTAGAAAAAGAAAGTAGACCTTTCTTCTCGGGGCGTAAAGCAGCTCCTTTGAATGCGAACGATAACTTGTAGTGTGAGGCTTGAAACCCCGGTAATTGAAGATTGAATGGCAACTGACTTGCCTCAGCATGCCAGTTGGCATCTAGGTCTTTTAGGGTGCCAGAGGGTTGATATGTTTCAATAAATTGTTTGATTTCCTTGGGCAGCGGAAATTGTTTGGCTAATTGCTCAATGAGTTGAATATCTAATTCTTTGGCTTGAATTCCGGCATGCTTGATGGAATCAATCTTAGGTGCTTTTTCCCAATAAAAGCTAACGCCATTAAGCTCCTTGGTTTGGGTGCTATCTTTTGTGCGCCATTTCAATAAGGGGGCGCTAAATGATAATTTTTTTCCTGAAGTTTTTTGTTCAACTTCAGTTTCTAGATTGGCAATCTTGAGTGGTTTGCCCAAGCGGGGCCATTCAATGTGTAAATTGTTTGCCTGAATTTTTGTTTCGCCACCATCAAGGACTCCATTGTCTAAATGTAGGTACCCTTCGGTGCTGGCAAGGCCTGAGACAACCTGAATTGGTGTTTCAAATAATTGACTCAAAGAGGTCAAATTAATTTCTTCTGCCGCCCATTCAATTTTTCCGATCCAGTCCTGCCAATTTCCGGCATTGCCAAAAACATGGTGACGAAAACTTGCATTGATCTCTGTTAAATCCTTAGCCCATGGAGTTTTGGCCTTAAGGTTGATGGCGTGCTTGAACCAAGAGTTCTTGAGGGTCAAAGATTCAATACTGATTTGATGTGAGCTGGTCTTAAACTTTTGATCAAGCCATAGGATTTTGGCATTCTTGATTTCAAGGCTGTCTTGCTCAAATAACCAATTACCGAATTGATAACCTGCGGATGATTGCTCTAATGGAATGCCGGCAATATTCCAGTTACCTTGTTGATCGCGTTGAATATGAATAACTGCGTCATCAAAGCTCAAATCGTGAAAGTGAGGTTGCCATTTCCAAAGACTTTCCCAAGAGAGTTTCCCACTGACTTTGGGGATGCTTAATTTAGAATTTTGCTGAGAGCCCTTTTCGTATAAATCAACTTTTTCAATTTCAAAAGAAGGCCAAAGAAAATCCCAACCGGTTCGTATGGATTGAATTTGAAGATTGACCCCTAGATTTTGGCTAATAACTTGTTCAAAAGAGGACTTGTTTGCTTCAACTTTTGGCCAAACATAAAAGCGCACGGTGAGATGAGTGGCCAAAAACATCATGGCAAAGAGGGCTATCAACCAGGCTCCTCTTTTTTTCCATAGACCCAAAGAAGTCTGCTCGGCAACTCCTTGTCGAGCGGGGTCTTTTGAGGTGAATTGATTAAACCAAGACATTTTTCTAATTATGCTGTAGCCGAGCGGGGATTGATAGCGATAACATGATACCTATGACAACTAATATTCCTCAATTTTCAGCTCTTTTGGAGCATTCTGCTTATGCGCTTCGTTGGTTTAATGCCAAACCTGAGTGGGCTCATGATTTGCAAAGCTTGACGGTGCAAGCAGTTAATGCAGAGGTGATTGAGAGGTTGTTGGAATTACCTAATTTAATTGCCCAATCTGAAACCCCTTCTTTAGACGATTTTGGCGCAGCTTTGCGATTGGCGCGCCAGAAATTCATGCTCTTACTGGCTGCCAGAGATTTGAGCCGCACAGCAGACGTTGGTGAGGTCACTCAGGCCATGACTTTGTTTGCAGAGCGCTCTATTGAGTTGGGCATTGACGTCATCCGTCGAGATATGAAGCCATTGGTGGGCGAGCCTTTGAGTCAAGCAGGTCAATATTTACCTTTGATGGTCGTGGGAATGGGTAAATTGGGCGGGCGAGAACTGAATGTTTCCTCAGACATTGATTTGGTTTTTTTGTATGAAGAAGAGGGCGATACACAAGGCGGTGTGAAAAGTATTTCTCATCATGAGTGGTACACCCGCCTGGGAAAAAAACTAATCGCTCTTTTGAGTGAGTTGAAATCCGAAGGATTTGTATTTAGGGTGGATATGCGCTTGCGTCCCAATGGTGACTCTGGTCCATTGGTTTGTAGTCTAGGCATGTTGGAGGAGTATTTCAGTGTTCAGGGCAGAGAGTGGGAGCGTTATGCTTGGATCAAAGGCCGAATGGTTTATCCCTCGGAACATCATGTGGATTTTGAAAGATGCCAAAAGGGTTTGAATGATCTGGTCAGACCTTTTGTGTATCGCCGTTATTTAGATTTTGGGGTGATTGCGGCGATTCGAGAATTACACGCTCAGATTCAGCATGAAGCAGAGAAAAGAAGTTTGCTTCAACCTGGAAGATCGGTCGATGTGAAGTTGGGCCGTGGAGGCATTCGAGAAATTGAGTTCATGGCTCAAATGTTTCAGTTGGTTCGCGGAGGTCAGGATCCTGGTTTAAGGATTCGTCCCACTTTGGAGGTTCTTAAGGTGGTTCATGAGCGCCAACTGATTGGTGGCGCGGAACTAGAACAATTGACCGAAGCTTATTTATATTTGAGAACTTTGGAGCATCGTTTGCAATATTGGGAAGATGCTCAAACACACCATTTACCGAGTGATGAGCAATCTCAAGCACGTTTGGCTAGGGCAATGGGGCATGGCTCCTTATCTGAATTCAAAACTCAATTGGATCAACATCGCGATAACGTGGCCAAATTATTTGCCGATGCTTTTGTTCTTAAAAAGCAGGAGGCTGAATCTGGCTTAAATGGTGGGGCGGGTACGCCTTGGGCGCCGCCAAGCATTTACCCTGAGTTAACTGAGCGATGGGCCAATTGGTGGGGTAGTGCTCGCCAACGCTCTTTAACAGATTCATCTAGAAGAAAATTTACTCAGTTGATGTCTGCTGCCAGTGATTATGTTTCTTCGCAAGAGTGGCCAATCGCTCGAGCGGATGAAGTCATGGTACGGATGATGAATTTACTCGATTCAATTTCAAGACGTTCATCTTATCTTTCGCTATTAAGCGAGTACCCACATATTTTGAGTCGTTTGATTGCACTCATATCAGCTTCCAAGTGGGGTACGGATTACTTAATTAAGCACCCACATTTGCTGGATGATTTATTAACGGGTCAAGGTCAATACACTCCCGAAGATCATCCCAGTGTGTATTGGACTAAATTAAAGGTGGACGTCAATATTCTGTTGGACGATGCCAAGAGTCATGGTGATCAAGCAGAGCAAGCCATGGATATTTTGCGCCAAGTTCATCACACGGAAACGTTTTTAACCTTGTTGGCAGAGTTGGGAATCGGTCGTCATGAACCATTGTCCATTGAAAAAGTGAGTGATCGTTTATCTGCCTTGGCTGATTTAATTTTAGGCTTGACCATTGAACGTGTCTGGCCCTTGGTGGCAGAAAAGTTTCATTTAAATCCTGCGACACCTCCTTCGTTTGCAGTGATTGCTTATGGCAAATTAGGAGGTAAGGAACTCGGCTATGCCTCTGATTTAGATATTGTCTTTTTGTATGATGCCCCAGAGTCAGATCAAGAGGCGGGTGAGCGTTATGCTTTATTTGCACGACGCTTGATTGCTTGGCTGACAGCCTCAACTTCTGCGGGAATCTTATTTGAAATTGATACGCGCCTTCGCCCGAATGGGGCTGCTGG
>JALRCP010000172.1 GCA_023257325.1 Polynucleobacter sp.
AGCGGCCGGCACTCCAAAAGCATCTTTTGCACCCTTGAGTACCACTTCTTTATTTAAACTCATTTCAGAAGTTTATTAGGTTTTCAAAATTAATGAGGGATGCAGAAATACATCGGGTTTGCTTGACTAGCAACCTGAATGTTCCGCTTGCAACAAAGCCCATTCAATGTGTTCGCGAACCATGGGACTCACAACAGGAAGTTTTTGTTTGAGTGCTTGGACCATGCTTTCTTTTTGAGCTTGATCCAAATTTTTTCTAAGGGCATTGCCCAGACCAATGGCTAAATTGCGTTGCCATGCCTCATAACCAATGCGTCTTATGGGGCTACCCTCATGACGATTTAAGAAATCATTCTCAGTCCAAGACCACAAATCCAATAACTGAACGTGATCTAAACCGTGTCTGGGTAAAAAATCGGGAATGGTGCTGATTTGAGCAAATTTATTCCAAGGGCAGACCAATTGGCAGTCATCGCAACCATACACTCGGTTGCCCATCAAAGGTCTTAGCTCAACAGGAATAGCTCCTCGATGCTCAATCGTTAAATAAGAAATACACCGACGCGCATCTAACTGATAGGGGGCAGTAATCGCCTGGGTCGGACAAATGGTCAAGCAAGCAGAACATTCGCCACAATGACTCGTGATGGGTGGATCAATTGGAAACGGCACATTGACCAAAATCTCGCCCAAAAAAAACATGGACCCTGCTTCACGGTTCAATAAAAGCGTGTGCTTGCCTCGCCAACCCAAACCCGATTTTTGAGCCAACTCTACTTCCATCACGGGGCCAGAGTCAACAAAAACGCGATAGCCAAACGGTCCAATCTTGTCAGCGATGATATCCGCCAAACTTTGCAAACGCTGACGCAGTACCTTGTGATAATCACGCCCTCTGGCATAGATGGCGACCACTGCTTCTTCTGGTTGATCCCATCGCTTGATCTCTTTTTCTCGCCAATCCACAGATTGACGATTGACTGCGGTGTCCGGCAAATAATCCATGCGCACCATCAAGACACGAACGGTTCCAGGATGTAATTCTTGCAAGTTCGTGCGCAAATGAGCACGCTCGCTCATATAATTCATGTCACCGTGACAACCCGCATCCAACCACTCTCGCAATCTAGGTTCTGCCACACTCAAATCTGTGTCAGCGACCTTGATGTCGCTAAAACCCAAAGCCAAAGCTTCGCGCTTGAGCCAAGTCGTGTTTTGAATCCACTCTGCAGATTCTGGGGTGTTCGCGCCAGACATGGTCAACTTTTACTCTCCATGGCGAGATTGTAGGACGCAATGCCAAAAAGTTCATTGAATCCTCCAAAAGAATCTGCCTTGATTCCGTTGCCTCTGGAAAAGGACACTGAGCATTTGGCCCAACAATTGGCCATGGCTTTGAAAGCTTTGTTTGAACAAAATCCTTCCACTTGCGTTCACATCGACTTGATTGGTGATTTGGGTGCAGGCAAAACAACTTTGACTCGATATTTATTGAACTCTCTTGGCCACATTGGCAAAGTCAAGAGCCCTACCTATGCATTGTGTGAACCCTATGAAATTTCTATCCATGGCGCTTTGATATCGGTTCACCATTTTGATTTGTATCGCATGACCTATCCCAAAGAATGGATTGATGCTGGATTCAGAGATGCCTTCAGTCAACCAGGGATTTGTCTGGTTGAATGGCCTGAAAAAGCAGAAGGCACTCTGAGTGCAACAGATTTGACGATTCAAATGGATGCTGATTTTGCTCATTCTGCACAGGAGCAT
>JALRCP010000173.1 GCA_023257325.1 Polynucleobacter sp.
TTGGGTTCTATCTCAACTGAAGCGCACGCAACTCTAGCGATTGCCATGAACCGTATTGGTGGTAAATCAAATACTGGTGAGGGCGGTGAAGATAACAAGCGTTATCGCAATGAGCTAAAAGGTATTCCAGTTAAAAAAGGCGAGACTCTTGCAAGCATTCTTGGTGATGATGTGATTGAAGCAAACATCCCATTGAGTGAAGGCGATTCTTTACGTTCTAAGATCAAGCAAGTTGCATCAGGTCGTTTTGGTGTAACTGCTGAGTACCTAACATCTGCTGATCAAATCCAGATCAAGATGGCTCAAGGTGCTAAGCCAGGTGAAGGCGGTCAGTTGCCAGGTAGCAAAGTATCAGATTACATCGGTAAATTGCGTTATTCAGTGCCAGGCGTAGGTTTGATTTCTCCTCCTCCGCATCACGATATTTATTCAATTGAAGATTTGGCTCAATTGATTCACGACTTGAAGAATGTGAACAGTAAGGCTGATATTTCAGTGAAGTTAGTATCTGAAGTTGGTGTTGGTACTGTTGCAGCTGGTGTTGCAAAAGCTAAAGCAGATCACGTGGTGATTGCTGGCCATGATGGCGGTACGGGCGCATCACCTCTATCTTCAATCAAGCATGCTGGTAGCCCATGGGAGCTAGGCCTTGCGGAAACACAGCAGACCTTGGTGTTGAATGGTTTGCGTAGCCGTATTCGTGTTCAAGCAGACGGTCAAATGAAAACCGGTCGTGACGTTGTGATTGGTGCTTTGTTGGGTGCTGACGAATTTGGTTTTGCTACTGCACCATTGGTAGTTGAGGGTTGCATCATGATGCGTAAGTGTCACCTCAATACTTGTCCAGTCGGTGTAGCGACTCAAGACCCTGAATTGCGTAAGAAGTTCTCAGGCAAGCCAGAACACGTTGTGAACTTCTTCTTCTTTATTGCAGAAGAAGCTCGTGAAATCATGGCGCAATTGGGCATTCGTAAATTTGACGATTTGATTGGTCATACTGAATTCCTAGATACGAAGAAGAGCATTGAGCACTGGAAAGGACGTGGTTTAGATTTCACGAAAATCTTCCAAGCTCCAGATGTTGATGCAAGCGTGCCACGTTTCCAAGTCGAAACGCAGGATCATGGTTTATCCACTGCGCTTGATCACACATTGATTGAAAAATCGAAAGCTGCTTTGGAAAAAGGTGAGCGTGTGTCTTTCATCCAACCTATTAAGAACGTGAATCGCACAGCTGGTGCCATGTTGTCTGGTGAAGTGGCCAAGCGTTATGGTCACGAAGGTTTGCCAGATGACACGATTCATATTCAATTGAATGGCACTGCAGGTCAGAGCTTTGCCGCCTTCTTAGCCCATGGTGTCACGATGGACTTGGTGGGTGATGGCAATGACTATGTCGGTAAAGGTTTATCCGGTGGTCGTGTGATTGTTCGTGCCCCTCATGAGTTCCGTGGCGACACATCACAGAACATCATTGTGGGTAATACGGTTCTTTACGGTGCGATTGCGGGTGAGGCGTTCTTTAACGGTGTGGCTGGCGAGCGCTTTGCGGTCCGTAACTCAGGCGCGATTGCTGTGGTTGAAGGCACTGGTGATCATGGTTGTGAGTACATGACCGGTGGCACAGTGGTGGCCCTTGGTTTAACGGGACGTAACTTTGCTGCGGGTATGAGTGGTGGTGTTGCTTATGTTTATGACGAAGATGGTTTATTCGCAAAACGTTGCAATACCAGCATGGCCACATTGGAGCCTGTTCTTGCTGCTGCTGAACAAGAAGCTAAATTGCCAAAATCAGAATGGCATGCCCCAGTCAATGTCAAAGAAGGTGGTGAGCGTTTAACAGACGAAGTCATCTTGAAAAACTTGATTGAGCGTCATTTCAAACACACAGGATCAGAGCGTGCTAAAGCAATTTTGGCTGACTGGGAAAAGTCACGTGCACGTTTTGTCAAGGTATTCCCAACTGAATATAAGCGCGCTTTGGGTGAGCTTTGGGAGAAATCTCAAGGTACTAAACAAGCAGCTTCTGTTTAAGTAAGTGGTCAAGAGATAAAAGAATAGAGGAATAACGATGGGTAAAGTGACTGGATTCATGGAATACGAGCGCCTCAGCGAGCACTATGAGGAGCCCAAGAAACGCGTCAAGCATTACAAAGAATTTGTGATGACATTGAATGATGATGAGGCCAAAGTACAAGGCGCACGTTGTATGGATTGTGGTATTCCATTTTGTAACAACGGTTGTCCTGTGAATAACATCATTCCTGACTTCAATGATTTGGTGTATCAGCAAGATTGGAAGAATGCGATTGACGTATTACATTCAACCAACAATTTCCCAGAGTTCACAGGCCGTATTTGCCCAGCACCATGTGAGGCAGCTTGTACTCTAGGTATTCATGAAGAGCCGGTTGGTATTAAATCAATCGAGCACGCAATCATTGATAAAGCCTGGGCAAATGACTGGGTGAAACCTCAAGTTGCTAAACAAAAGACTGGCAAGAAAGTTGCGATTGTTGGTTCTGGCCCTGCGGGTATGGCTGCGGCTCAGCAATTAGCTCGTGCTGGCCACGATGTAACGCTTTATGAAAAAAATGATCGCGTAGGTGGTTTGCTACGTTACGGTATTCCTGACTTTAAGATGGAAAAAGGTTTGATCGACCGCCGTGTTGAGCAAATGAAGGCTGAAGGCGTCAAATTTGAAACAGGTGTGTTTGTTGGTAAAGATGCCTTGGATTCTTACATTAAGAATTACTCTAAAAAGACAGTAAGCCCTGAGCAACTTC
>JALRCP010000095.1 GCA_023257325.1 Polynucleobacter sp.
CTTCCGTGGGGGTGAGGCCAATAGGTCCAACCCCTTGATTGACAAGCAGATCTGCAGCCTCTGAATGAAGCTCAACCGCCAAAGAGCTAGCCTCATAGGCATTTAACTGATGTCTTAACCCCTGACTGATGAGTGCCCCAATGACGCCTGTTAGAACATCCCCCATGCCGCCTACGCCCATGCCAGGATTACCTTTCATACAGACTTGTGTGAGTTGATCTGGGGCCCCAATCAGGGTTTGATGACCTTTGAGCACCACAATCGCATGGGTTAATTCAATCAAATTTTGAAGAGCTTGTTCACGATTTTTTTGAACGGCTTCTGCAGTTATTTTTAATAAAGCGCCAGCTTCCCCAGGATGAGGAGTCAACACAGTACTTAAAGGAGGTCTGGCTTTTAAACACGCCAACAAATCTGCATGTTGGGCCAATAAATGAATGGCATCCGCATCCAACACCACCGCTTGTTCTGATTGCAATGCTTCATACAGCAATTGTTTTGATAAATCACTTTGACCCAAGCCAGGGCCTATGGCCACTACATCGGGATTCATTTGATTGATGAGGCCAGAGTGAGCCAAGCCAATCATCAACTCTGGCTGATCTTCAATCACTGACGCAGCATTTTCATCTAGAAACCCAATCACAATCCATCCAGCCCCTGTATACAGGGCCGCTCTTGCAGCCAATAAAGCGGCTCCAGTCATGCCTGGGGCACCCCCAATCACCAACACCTTGCCCGCATGACCTTTGTGCTCATGAGCTTGCCTTTTAAGGCGAGGTAAATAGTGGAATGAGTTAAGAATATGGGTGCTCATGAAAATCATCTAAAAAGTCTATACTTGAGATTACAACAAAAATGGAGACAAGAATGAATTTACATTTGTATTACTGCCCAGGCACATGTTCTTTTGTTCCACATGTTGCACTTGAACTTGTTAAAGAAACCACAGGTCAAGACTTTGATGGCACTGTGATTAACTTAAAAAATGGCGAACATTTAAAACCCGAATACAAAGCGATTAACCCAAGAGGTCAGGTACCTGCTTTGATTGTTGATGGTCAATTACTCACGCAAGTGGTGGCCATCACCAATTTCTTGAATGATACTTTTCCAAAGGCTCAAATTTTTCCTAACAACACCATGGATAAGGCGCAAGCACTTTCCATGTTAGCTTGGATGAACAACACGGTTCACCCTACTTTCACTCGCGTGTTCAGGCCCGAGCGCTTTGGTGATGAAGCTGGTAAACAAGGTGTCAAAGAAATGGCCTTAGAAACATTCAAAGGATATCTCAGCGAAATTAATCAATTGGTTTCCAAAGGACAATCATTTATTTGTGGTTCACAATTAACTCCAGCAGATATTTATGCGATTGCATTCATTCGCTGGGCTGGTCTAGCAGGAATCAACCCCGAGCAATATCCTCATTACGTGAGCTATGCACAAGGAATATCTAACTTGCCAGCTGTTTCACGCATCATGGAAAAAGAAGGCATTCAATTAAAAACTTTTGTGGGTAAGTAACTTTTTAAAAGTTACTACTCAATTGCATCAATGGTTCAGAACATCCTAAGTATGTCTGGACCATTTTTTTAACAACAAAGCATTTCCCACCACGCTCACACTCGATGCAGCCATGGCAGCGCCTGCCAACATGGGCGACAAGTAGCCCATCGCAGCCAAAGGAATACCCACCAAGTTATAAATAAACGCCCAAAAGAGATTCTGTTGAATCTTTTGCCAAGTTTTCTTAGAGATTTCTATGGCATCTGGTACCAAACCAGGATCGCCTCGCATTAAAGTAATGCCTGCGGTATGCATGGCGATATCACTACCTGTCGACATAGCAATGCCCACATCAGCTGCTGCTAAAGCGGGGGCGTCGTTGATGCCATCGCCCACCATCGCAACAAATTGATTGTGATCATTGGATTTTTCTCGCTGAGGTGTCAATGCTTGAGTTCTAAGTTTTTGAATTAAATTCGCTTTGTCTGCAGGCAGTACTTGCGCATAGACTTCGTCTATGCCAATTTGCTGAGCAATCACATCGGCCACTACTTGGTGATCACCTGAAATCATGACAGTTTTGATATTCATTGCTTTTAAGCGCCCAATCATGTCTTTCACGCCCGGCTTAAGCTCATCCCCAAACGCAAGCAAGGCGAGCAAGAAACCATCGACCGAATTAGATTCGCGAGAGTTTTTCTTTGAGAAGTTAACTAAACAAGAAACACTCTGACCTTTTTGCAAATAAGGCTGCGCCCATTGTTGGATAGACTCAAAATCAGTGGGGGTCATACTGGCTTGCAAAGCATGCCAACTAATGAATCCAATCTCACATCCTTGATACGCACCTGACAAACAAGTACCCTTCACACCCTGACCCACTTGCGCACTCACCGATGAAAATTTTTCGGCTTCGGCCTGATGAGCTTGCCCATACTCAACCATCGCCTTTGCTAAAGGATGTTCGCTACCCAACTGAAGACCCACGGCTAACCCCAGAAGCTCTGCATCCGTTAACTGGTTTGAAGACGAGGTCAGATTTTGAAAACTCACCACCTTAGGCTTACCCTGAGTCAAGGTACCTGTTTTATCAAATGCAATGACCTTGAGTTTGTGAGCGAGCTCAAGAGCTTCGGCGTCTTTGATCAAAATACCTAATTTGGCAGCAACTCCGGTGCCCGCCATGATGGCTACTGGGGTGGCCAAACCTAGGGCACAGGGACAAGCAATCACCAAGATGGCCACTGAATAGAGCAAGGCATGCTCAAATTGATTCAGTACAAAAAAGTGAACTAAAAAATTTAAAAAAGCTATGCCCAAAACCACCGGCACAAACCAAGCACTGATTTGATCAACGGCGCGTTGAATGGGTGCTTTTTTTGCTTGAGCGTTTTCGACCATTTGAATTAACTTGGCCAGAGTACTGTCCTCACCCACACCTGTTGCCCGAATAATCAAGCGACCGGAACCATTCATGGAGCCACCAGTAACCAATGAGTCAACTGATTTATTGATGAGTCTAGACTCTCCTGTCAACATGGATTCATCCACTTCGCTTTGACCTTCTAGCACGATGCCATCAACAGGCAAACGCTCCCCAGGCAAGACCAAAACCCAATCATTGGGCAAAATTTGAGAGATTGAGGTCTCGGTGAAGTCCAGTTGAGCCATATCACGCTTTATCAACAACTTCACTTGATCAGGCCACAAAGCCTGTAAAGCTGTAATGGCTTGGGTGGTCTCTTTTTTAGCCCGAGACTCAAGCCACTTACCCAACATAACCAATGCAATCACTATCGCAGAACTTTCAAAGTAGAGTTCATGCGCCTCAAAAGCACTTCCCCAATCCGATAAATACCACTGATACAGACTCAATCCATAGGCTGCAGAAGTACCGATTGCCACCAGTAAATCCATATTGCCTGAACCATTGCGTAAAGCTTTCCACCCAGCCACATAAAAACGTGAACCTAAAACAAATTGAACAGGGGTGGCCAATAAGAATTGCACCCATGCTGGCAACATCCAATGCACCCCAACTGTCATCATTAGCATCGGCAACATCAAAGGCAAGGACAAAGCCATTGCCAATGCAACAGCCAAACCGCCCTGCAAACTCAAGATACTTTTAGGGGGTGTTTGATTGTTAAATTTTTGAGCAAGACTAGCGCCGAATCCGGCAGATTCAACTGCAGCGATCAGGGAAGGTAATGCAACGGTCGATTCCCCTAGCCTGATTTGTGCTTTTTCTGTAGCCAAGTTAATACTCGCTGCCTCCACCCCAGGAACTTTGAGTAAAGACTTTTCAACCCGGGCCACGCAAGAGGCACAGGTCATACCTTCAATTTTTAAAGTGACTAATTCGCTCATGCGATTCATAATGGAATCAAGTAAGATTTATTGATTGTCCTACGAATACAAGAAAGCTCAAAATGACACTCACCTTAACGGTTAAAGGCATGAACTGCGGTCATTGCACCAAAACCATTACTCAAGCCATTTTAAAAATGGATCCTCAAGCAGTGGTTGAGACCAATATTCCTGAACAATTAGTAACCATTACTAGCTCTTTACAAGCTTCCGCATTAAGTGCGGCAGTGACTGAGGCTGGTTACGACGTGATCGCGACTCAATAATGGATCTCGCCAATATCATTCAAACGGTGGCCATTTATGCCATTCCAGTCATTTTTGCCATCACTTTGCATGAAGCAGCTCACGGTTATGCGGCCAAACAATTGGGCGACAACACCGCATACGCACTTGGGCGAGTGACACTCAACCCCATCAAACACATTGACCCAGTCGGTACCATCGTGGTGCCATTGGTTTTGTATTTTGCAACTGCGGGTAGTTTTTTATTTGGCTACGCCAAACCAGTCCCTGTTCGCTTTGGAAATTTAAAGCATCCGAAAAAGGACATGATTTGGGTGGCTTTAGCGGGACCCGCCTCCAATCTGGTTCAAGCGATTGGATGGGCAATTGCTTACTTGTTGTTGGTCAAAGTCTCTTTGTCAGAACGCTTCTTTTTAGAAATGTGCCAAGCTGGCGTACTTGTGAATGTGGTGATGTTTGCCTTTAACCTATTCCCACTTCCCCCCTTAGATGGTGGGCGAATTTTGGTGGGGCTGTTACCATGGAAACAAGCGGCCTTGGTTTCTAGAATTGAGCCGTGGGGCTTTTATATTGTATTGGTCATGGTTTTGACAAACATCATCAGTACACTGTGGATGCGCCCCGTGATGTCAAGTACCTATTGGTTTTTAGATCACTTGCTCATACCGTTTCGATTGATTTTTTAGGAGATAACCATGCGTCAACCAATAATCATTGCTAGCTTACTAGCAGCACTTACTCTACCAACAGCAGCACATGCCCAATTTGCCAAATCTGAAGATGCGATTAAATATCGTGCAGCCACATTTGTGGTCATGGGCAATCATTTTTCTAGAATTGGTGCGGTTGTCAAAGGCGAAAAACCTTTTGACAAAAATGAAGTGGCCGCCAATGCTGCTATCGTAGCCAGCTTGGCTCATTTGCCATGGCAAGCTTTTGGCCCAGGCACTGAAGGGGGCAAATCGTTGCCAGAGATTTGGAAAGAAATGGATAAGTTCAAAGCAGGTGGCGAAAAAATGCAAAAGGCCGTAGCTGATCTGAATACCGCTGCCAAATCAGGCGATTTAGATTCAATCAAGAAAGCTTTTGGTGAGGCAGGTAAATCTTGTAAAGCCTGTCACGATAACTATCGTAAGAAGTAATACAGAATGACTGCTATGGCTATGAAAATAGCCATAGCTTTGAATCGCAAAAATTGATGGTCTGGCGCATCGAGTATTTGCTTAGATTGGCTCTCTGAAAACTCTTTATGACCATTGATCATGGGTCGAATCAGATCAATGCCCTTCCATCGTTTGTAATAGATGATGGCAGCCACATGAATCGCCACCAAGCCAAGCAGGACCCACTCGTTCCAACGATGCAGTGAGGTCAACCACTCTACCCAAGAAGAAGACACATACTTCACCAAGGGGCCATCAAAGGCAATGTCATCCGAAGCAAATAGGCCTGCCAAAGATTGCGCCAAAAATAGTCCTATCAATGCCAAGACTGAGAGTGCTCCCAAAGGACTGTGGCCAGGTGTTTCATGGCCACTCTTTAAATACTCAAGAATGGCCCGTGGTCCTTTAACAAATTGAGAAAACTTCGCATAACGCGAACCCCAAAATCCCCAAACAATTCTAAAAAGTAACAGTGCCAAAACAAAGTAACCCAAACGCGCATGCCAAATCATGGCATTACCACCCAACTTAACAGTCACAAAACTGCCCATCACAGCCAACACCAAGAGCCAGTGAAAAAGTCTTAAAGGAAGATCCCAGATACGAATTTTCATGAAGTATTTAAATTGGTTTACGATGTCTCTATGCGCAAATATATTTCTTTTTTATTCATTTCGTTAACAACTGCATTGATTTTAAGCGCTTGCGCCAATCAACCGGTGTACCGTCAATCGTCACAAACACTCCAAACTGTAGCCTCAGTGGATATCAATCGTTACTTAGGTAAGTGGTATGAAATCTATCGCTTACCCAATTGGTTTGAAGACACTGACTGTATTACAGTCTTTGCTGAGTATGCCTTAAGAGATGATGGCCGTCTCAGCGTTTTGAATACGTGTCAAAAGGTCTCTAAGACTCAAGTGGCCAATGGCATTGCTAAAGCGGTTGAAGGCAGCCAGAATGCCAAGTTAAAGGTATCTTTTTTTAGACCTTTTTACGGTGATTACTGGGTCATTGATTTGGCAGAAGACTACTCGTGGGTATTGGTTGGAGAACCCTCTGGAAAATACTTCTGGATCTTAGCCAGACAAAAGCAACTAGACCCCAAATTGGAAGA
>JALRCP010000191.1 GCA_023257325.1 Polynucleobacter sp.
CACATCAATACTCTTCTTTTGTCAATCAGATTAGTTTCATGCATAGTCAATAATAGAGGAATGGATGCTGGACCAGTATTTCCTATATCTCCTGATGAAAATGGCGCCTTAGACAAGTCTATTTTACATTTTTTTGCTCAGCCACTTCCATCGCAGCTAACGCTGCACTGGTAGTCACTAAGTCAACAATCACATCGACTTTTTCTTTATCAAACCACTCGCGTGCTTTGTTAGCTGTGATGTCAGCTTTGTTTTGGTGGTCAGCTGAAATCAATTCAATTTTTTTACCAAGTACAGTTTTACTCTTTGAGAAATCCTCAATCGCCATACGGGCCGCAACCACTGAACCCTGACCGGATAAATCTGAATATGCGCCTGACAAGTCTGTCAAAACACCAATCTTCACCACATCATCGCTGACCTTTTGAGCTTGCGCACCAACAGCCATCGCTGATAAGCAAAGCGCAGCAACCGCTTGTGCAATCATTTTTTGTTTCATTTTCATTCTCCTAGATACAAATTAACTAAATAGTTTGATTACGTTCAAAGGAACGAACTAAACGCCCAACAAAACATTCAACTCAGCCATGTTGCTAGCTAAATCTTCTTGCTTAACCACTTTTACTACTTGACCATGCTCAATCACATAATGTCGATCAGCCAACGGTGCTGCAAACCTAAAGTTTTGCTCCACCAAAACAATCGTGAAATCACGTTTGCGCAAATCCATGACTGTTTGACCCAGTTTTTCGATAATCACTGGGGCCAAGCCTTCAGTGATTTCATCCAATAGGAGTAATTTGGCGCCTGTTCTTAAGATTCGAGCCATGGCCAACATCTGTTGTTCACCCCCGGATAATCTTCCACCGGGGCTGTGTCGACGCTCTTTCAAGTTAGGGAACATGGTGTAGATTTCTTCAACACTCATCCCCCCTTCGGCCAAAGTCGGTGGCAGCATCAAATTTTGCTCACAACTGAGGCTGGCAAAAATGCCTCTCTCTTCGGGACAATAACCCACCCCAATGCGAGCAATTTGATGAGGCTGTAATGAAGTTGTCTCCTGCCCCTGTATCTGAATACTTCCAGTTCTTCTTCCAATCAAGCCACAAATGGCACGCAGCGTGGATGTGCGTCCAGCGCCATTGCGACCCAATAAGGTGATGACTTCACCATCGGCGACTTCTAGGTTAATTCCGTGCAAAACATGGGACTCACCATACCAACCATGTAAATTTTCAATCTTTAAAACGGTGTGACTCATCTAGTGCGCTCCCAAAGTTGCGTTGGTGGAGCTGCCCATATAGGCTTCAATGACCTGTGGATTATTGGATACCTCAGCATAATTGCCGCTGGCGATGATTTTGCCTCGTTGCAACACAGTGATGGTGTCAGCAATGGAAGAGACCACCTTCATGTTGTGCTCAACCATCAAGACAGTTCTTCCAGCGGATACTTTTTTAATCAGTTGCGTGACTTTTTCAACATCCTCATGGCCCATGCCTTGCGTTGGTTCGTCAAGCAGCATCAACTCGGGGTTCATGCCCAAAGTGGTGGCGATTTCTAAGGCACGCTTGCGACCATAAGGCAAACTCACTGCAGTGTCTTGCGCATAGTTCTCAAGCCCCACCTGCTCAATGTAAGTCATGGCTTCGTCATTCAAGTAATTGAGCGTGTTTTCACTTTTCCAAAAATGCATAGACATGCCTGTATTTTGTTGCAAAGCCAAGCGAACATTTTCTAAAACGGTGAGGTGTGGGAATACGGCTGAAATTTGAAAAGATCTGACCATACCAATTCTGGCAATTTCTGCAGAACTTTTTTGAGTGATGTCCTGACCTTTATAAATAATTTGCCCTGTTGTTGGGGTTAAAAATTTCGTGAGCAAATTAAAGCAAGTAGTCTTACCGGCGCCATTGGGACCAATCAACGCATGAATCGTCCCTGCTTTGACTTGCAGGTTCACATCACTAACAGCTACGAATCCTGAAAACTCTTTTGTTAGCTTTTTCGCTTCAAGGATGACATCTGACATAAGGGTCGCTTTTTAATAATCTAATTGACCTCATGCTGAGGCTTAGCAAAATGAATATAGAGTGAAGGGGATAAGCAAACAATAAGGGATTCTCCTAGGGAATTTCCTAAGAAATCCGACCTCATCAAGATAAAAAGCCATCCTGGCTCAAAGGATGGCTTTGTGGGGACTTAAAGTATGAAATATTTGTTACTTTTTTGTTTTTTACACTTTATGACATTTCATGAAAATTGAGGTGCTTGGACTTATTTTTCAACAAAAGCCCGCTCATAAACATAATCACCCAGCTGACCAAGGCTTGGGGATACCTTGAAACCTTTGGCATCAAGCATCTCTGATATTTCTTTGAGCATGGACGGACTGCCACAAATCATGCCGCGGTCTGTGGCAGGATCTAAAGGCGGCAAACCAATGTCTT
>JALRCP010000197.1 GCA_023257325.1 Polynucleobacter sp.
CCACCACCTTGGAAGTTCCAATATCCAAACCAACAATTAAATCTTTGGTGTCTTTACTAATCACGCTCACAATTTTTTTCCTATATTGATGGCATAGCCATTGGCATAACGAAGATCAATTGAATCAACTCGCTGCCCCCATTTCTCTTGAACCTGAGGCCAACTTTTTAATAAGCGCTCAACGCTTAACTGAATCTGCTTGGCATCTCTTTCATCTAACTCTCTGCCCAATTCAATATTCAAACCGTTACTTAATTTGACTCGCCAGGCATAACGTGAAGACAAATCCAAATTTTGAACAGTGGCTTGCCAAGGCTCAAACCAATGATTGAGTTGCTGTAACTTTCTAAAGACCTCTTTATTGCTACCCTCAGGGCCACTGAAACGTAATAAAGACGCACTGTCTTCTGCCTCAGCCATATTGGCCACAAAAACTTCACCATAGGTATTCATTAACTTGGGTGTATCACTACCAACCCAAACGCCCAGCGCCTGATGTTCTTCAATCGCCACCACAATGCCGTTAGGCCATTCACGACGAACGCTGGCTTTACGAACCCAAGGCATGGTCTCAAATGCCTGTCTGGCCTGATCCAAACGAATGGTGAAAAAATTTCCTTTCACTTGATCAAGAGCTCTGGCTTTAATTGTTGGTAAGTTGACATGTTTGAGCTCACGGCCATCTAAGGACTCCACCGTTAAATGATTGAGTGTGAACACAGGTTTTTGACTGACCCAAAATAAAGTCCATGCACAGGCAATCAAAATGGCTACTAAGAACAGTAAATTTGATAATGCGCGCATCGTCTTGGCATGATTCCAAATCGGGCCAAAAACTGTAGCCGACATTGAAGCCATTAAAGACAGTAAGGCGCGCAAGAATTTCATTTATTCACACTCGCTTGACTTAACAACCACAAAACCAAATCTGCGTAATCAACTCCAGCCGCTTTAGCAGCCATGGGTACCAATGAATGTCCTGTCATACCAGGAGCCGTATTCATTTCAAGCAAATAAGGTTGTCCTGAAGCCTTATCAATCATGACGTCGGCTCGCCCCCAACCTTTACAACCAAGAGCCTTATAGGCACTCAATGCCAAAGCTTGAACTTTTTCTTCAACTGAAATATCTAAACCCGTCGGGCACAAATACCTTGTGTCATCAGAGAAATACTTGTTGTGATAGTCATAATTAGAGTCAGGCGCCACAATCCGTATCACTGGCAAAGCTTGTGCATATTCACCATCCCCCACAATCGGGCAAGTGAGCTCTTCACCGATGATGCATTGTTCAGCCATCACATCACGATCTAGTTTGGCTGCTAACTCATAAGCTTTCTGTAAATCTTCTGCTTTTGTAACTTTGCTTAAACCCAGAGAAGAACCCTCACGAGCTGGCTTAACAATGATGGGCAAACCAAGCTCTTTGACAATCTGATTCCAATCGCTCTGCGCATGAAGCATTGCAAATTTTGGTGTTGCCAAATTGAAGCTTGACCACAAACGCTTGGTGGCCTGTTTATCAATGGCCAATGCAGAAGCTAAAACACCACTGCCTGTGTAAGGCAAGTTCATTTGTTCCAACAATCCTTGCATCGTGCCATCTTCACCAAAACGACCATGCAAGGCGATAAATACTCGATCAAATTGTTGAGCCACTAATTCAGCCATGGTTTGTTTGGCAGGGTCAAATGGATGCGCATTCACTTGTTTAGAACGCAAGGCTTCAAGAACTCCTTGACCAGACATCAAAGAAATTTCTCGCTCACCTGATTTGCCGCCTAACAAAACACCGACCTTGCCTAGCTTTGCCACATTGACTTTGGCTAAATCTTGTTCGACTTGATCAGCCCAAGATTGCATATTTTTAACCATGAGCCCCTCCAGTCAATTGACCTGGAACAGCTGCAATCGATCCGGCTCCCATCGTGATGATCACATCACCATCACGCGCCATGCTCGTGACCAATCCTGGTAAGTCAGCAATATTTTTTACAAACTGGGTGGCAGTACTATCCAAAAGACGATCTTTGTCTTTGGCCTTAGCCAGAGCTT
>JALRCP010000143.1 GCA_023257325.1 Polynucleobacter sp.
CAATGCCAAAGTCAATGGTGAACGTCGTGCCAGAACCATTCGCCATCACAGTGTGACTCATTTGATGCATAAAGCATTGAGAGAAGTCTTGGGTGCGCATGTTCAACAAAAAGGTTCTTTGGTTGACCCTGATAAAACACGTTTTGACTTTACCCATACGGCCCCAATGACGGCTGAACAAATTGCTCAGGTCGAGCAATTGGTCAATGCAGAAATCTTGGCGAATGCCGCAACGTCAGCGAAAGTCATGAGTTTGGATGATGCGCAAAAAACCGGCGCGATGATGCTGTTTGGTGAGAAATATGGAGAAACAGTTCGTGTTCTTGAGATTGGTTCATCGAAAGAGTTGTGTGGAGGCACACACGTTGAGCGTACTGGTGATATTGGTATTTTCAAAATTTTGGCAGAGAGTGGTGTTGCCGCGGGTATTCGCCGAGTTGAGGCGATTGCAGGTGATCGTGCCCTGACTTATCTGCAAAAGTTGGACGCTCAAGTGAATCAATTGGCAGTAAGTCTCAAAGCGACCCCCAATGATTTGGCGCAAAGAATTACTCAGCTTCAAGAGCATGCTCGATCTTTAGAAAAAGAATTAGAACGTTTGGGCTCTAAGTTGGCTGCTAGTCAAGGAGATGAGTTGTTATCAAAAGCTGTCGAGGTCAAAGGTATTCGTATTTTGGCGGCCCAATTAGAGGGTGCGGACGCCAAAGTGCTGAGGGAAACTTTAGATCAGCTTAAAAATAAATTGAAGTCTGCGGCCATTGTTTTGGCTTCTGTTCAAGATGGAAAAGTTCAATTGGTAGCAGGTGTGACGTCCGATGCGATTGCCAAAGTCAAAGCGGGCGATTTGGTGAACCATGTGGCTCAACAAGTCGGTGGCAAAGGTGGTGGTAAGCCAGATATGGCCATGGCTGGTGGCACAGACCCTAAAGGTTTGCCTGCTGCTCTCAACAGCGTTCAAGCTTGGGTGTCTGAGCGTCTATGAGTTTTCAGGTTGATAAAGAGGTGGATGCCAGCGGGCTCAATTGTCCGCTCCCCATCTTGCGAGCTAAAAAAGCTTTGGCAGAGATGCAGTCAGGTCAAGTATTGAAAGTAACTGCCACTGATGTGGGATCTGAACATGATTTCCCCACATTTGCTAAACACACCGGCAATGAACTGCTCTCTTCAGAGAAGCAGGGCGACGCGTTTATTTTTTACCTCAAGCGTCGTTAATTAGCTCAAGAACCATCCGGAATGGACGGTGAAACGTCAAAACTTAGCGAGTCTTTAGAAACTCGCTGAAGCCATCTTTGACTTCAGGATGGCGCAGAGCAAACTCAACAGTCGCTTTGAGATAACCCAGCTTGCTACCGCAGTCATAACGAACGCCTTCGTATTCGTAGGCCAATACTTGTTCTTGACCAAGTAACGATTGAATCGCATCGGTCAATTGAAGTTCACCGCCGGCACCTGGTTTGATGGTGCGAATGTGATCAAATATTCTAGAAGACAAAATATAGCGACCCACAACACCCATATTGGATGGAGCATTGGCGGGGTCTGGTTTCTCAACAATCCCGTTGAGTTTGTAAATGCGATCGTCAAAAATCTTGCCGTCAATCACGCCATAAGACTTACTTTGTTCCGGTTTGATTTTTTCAACACCCAAGATAGAGCTGCGATAGTGCTGATATTTATCCACCATTTGTTTCATGACTGGGACTTGCCCATCCAAAAGGTCATCAGCCAAAATTACCGCAAAAGCTTCGTCGCGAATGAGTTTTTCAGCGCATAAAACAGCGTGCCCTAAACCCAAAGCCTCAGGTTGTCTTACATAAACACAATCGACGTGGCTGGGTTTGATGCTACGAACTAAGGCCAGTAAATCCTTTTTATTCTTGGCTTCTAGCTCGGCTTCTAATTCATAAGCTTTATCAAAATGATCTTCAATCGCGCGTTTGCTGCGACCTGTCACAAAAATCATTTCAGTGATGCCTGCCGCCATCGCTTCTTCAACAGCATACTGAATCAATGGCTTATCCACCACATTCAACATTTCCTTGGGGCTGGCTTTGGTGGCGGGTAAAAAACGGGTGCCTAAGCCGGCTACTGGGAATACTGCTTTGGTGACTGTTTTTTTCATACTCATGATGGTAAACGACTCAGTTGACTGTTGAGTTTTTCTAGTAAGGATACAAAATCTGCCAGGCGCTGCTTTTCTTGAACGACTACGGCTTCAGGTGCTCTAGCGACAAAACTCTCGTTATTCAGTTTTGAATTGGCTTTAGCGATTTCAGCGCTGATACGGTCAATTTCTTTGCTCAAGCGAGCTTTTTCAGCGCCCACATCAATTTCAACCTTCAATAAGATTTTGGTGTGACCTACAATCGCGACTGGCGCGCCGGCGCCGTCTTTTTCAAGTTGAGCATCATCTTCGTAAATCTTTACTTCAGATAATTTGGCCAGCGCTTGAATGTACGGAGCTGCGACCGATAAGAAAGAAGAATCACCTTTGATATACAGAGGCACTCGTTGGGCTGGGGAAATTTGCATTTCACCCCTTAGGTTTCTACAAGCATCGACCAAGGCTTTCACATCAGCGACCCAAGCTTCACTTTTTTCGCAAACTTTTTGCATTTGAGCTTCAGGATAAGGTTGCAACGCAATGGTTTGCTTTTCTTGTTGATCAAGAGGTTTGCCTGACATCGGTGCCACAATTTGCCATAGCTCTTCAGTAATGAACGGAATCACAGGGTGAGCCAAACGCAAAATAGTTTCTAAGACTCGCAACAGGGTGCGGCGAGTGGCTCTTTGTTGAGCGGGTGTTCCGTTTTGGAGCTGAACTTTAGCCAGTTCAAGGTACCAGTCACAGTATTCATCCCACACAAATTGATAAATTGAAGTGGCAATATTGTCAAAACGGTAATCTTTGAAACCTTTGTCAATATCTGCTTCAGTTCTTTGTAGCAAAGAAACAATCCAGCGATCAGCGGCTGAAAAATCTAAATAGCCATCAGGGCCGCAGTCACCCACGCATTCCCCGATACCATTGTCCTGATCATTGCCTGGGCAATTCATTAACACAAAGCGTGTTGCATTCCACAGTTTGTTGCAGAAGTTTCGATAGCCTTCGCATCGCTTTTGATCAAAGTTGATGTTTCTTCCAAGTGTGGCCATAGAAGCAAAGGTAAATCTCAATGCGTCAGTACCAAATGCCGGTATACCGTCTGGAAACTCTTTTTTAGTTTTCTTGGTGATGCTCTCAGCTTGCTTAGGGTTCATCAAACCCGTGGTGCGTTTAGCAAGCAAGGTATCTAAATCAATGCCATCAATTAAATCAATGGGGTCCAAAGTGTTGCCTTTGGACTTACTCATTTTCTGACCCTCGGCATCTCGCACCAAGCCATGGACATAGACCGTCTTGAATGGAATCTTGCCCGTGAAGTGACAAGTCATCATCACCATGCGAGCGACCCAGAAGAAAATAATGTCAAAGCCCGTCACCAATGCTGAAGATGGTAAGAAGTGAGCAAGCTCAGGCGTTTTATCAGGCCACCCTAATGATGAGAAC
>JALRCP010000144.1 GCA_023257325.1 Polynucleobacter sp.
ATCGGTGGTGGTCAAGGTATTGCCGTGGTGTTTGAGCGCTTGTAATCAACTCAAACTCAGCTCAACAAAAACCGCTCAGTAGAGCGGTTTTTTTATTGATTTAAAAGATCTAGCCAAGCATCCAGTCCCACGTGATCAAAAGCCACATCGGCTTTTTCTTTCACAATCGGTTTTGCTCGATAGGCAATCGATAAACCGGCACCGTGCATCATCGGTAAGTCATTGGAGCCATCGCCCATGGTGATTGCTGCGTGTTTGTTTTTACCTAGAGCCAAGCATCGTGCTTCTACGTAGGCTGCTTTAGCTGCGCCATCGACAATATGACCCAAGACCTGACCGGTTAATGACCCATCAACGATTTCGAGTTGATTGGCGTGAGTTTCTGATAAGTTCAATTGCGCCTGAAGTTTTTGGGTAAAGAAAGTAAAGCCACCTGAGACCAACAAAGTATGGATGCCTTTTGCGTGTGCGCCTGCAATCAACTCTTTCGCACCAGGATTTAGACGCAAGCGCTCAGTAAACACTTGTTCTAAAGCCACAGCAGGCACCCCTTTGAGTAAAGCCACGCGACGACGTAAGCTCTCGCTGAAATCTTTGATTTCACCTCGCATGGCGGCTTCAGTGATTTCTGATACTTCTTTCTTTTTTCCAACCGCATCTGCAATTTCATCAATACATTCAATATTGATCAAAGTGGAATCCATATCCATGGCCAAGACCTTGATGCCAGAAATATCAAAATGTTTGGGCAAAAATCCTATGTCTGTCTGATGCAGTGTCCCTAAGTTTCTAAGATGAACACGTTGTTCTGCATTCAAAAGATCCTTGAGTTGCAGAACGGCGGTTTTGGGTGAGGCCAAACGAATCGATTGAACTGAATGAGATTGTTGAATTTCTCGAATCAATGTTTCGTTGATCGCCGTTGGATGAAATAAAGCAATTTGCATGATTGAATTTTCAATATTCTTAATGGGTCACAGTATCGCCCAAATGTTTAAGCAATAGTCTAATGGCTTCTAGGCGGGCAGCCAAGCTAATAAACGCCTCTTTATCCGCTGGCAGAATCTTGAGCTTGTCTTGGCCATTGAGTTGTATGCGTTTATTGGTTTGAACCAGTTGAATGATCTTGATCGGATCAATGGGTGGATTGGGGATGAACTGAATGGTGATTTGGACCGGATTGGCATCAATCTTTTTAATCCCCAAAGAAGACATGTTTAAACGCAAGCGATGGGTTTCAAATAAAGATTGAGCGGGTTCGGGTAATTCGCCAAAACGATCAATCAATTCCTCCCGTATTTCGAGTAGCTTTTCATGAGTCTCAACACTGGATAAGCGCTTATACAAAGACAAGCGCTCATGAACATCAGGACAATAGTCATGGGTTAGTAAAGCGGGGACCCCCAAACTGATGTCGCTGATGACTTCCATGGGGGCCATCAAGTCAGGCTCTTTACCACTCTTGAGTGATTTCACGGCCTTGTTGAGCATTTCGGTATAGAGCTGAAAACCAATTTCAGAAATATCCCCGGACTGTTTATCACCCAAGACTTCACCAGCTCCTCGAATCTCTAAGTCGTGCATCGCCAAATAAAAGCCTGAGCCCAATTCTTCCATCGCTTGAATCGCATCCAGGCGAAGTTTGGCTTGTTTGGTCAGAGCTTCAGGATCAGGAACCGTTAAATAGGCATAGGCTTGATGATGAGAGCGACCCACGCGTCCACGCAATTGGTGTAATTGAGCCAAGCCAAATTTATCGGCTCGGTGCATGATGATGGTATTGGCTGTTGGAACGTCAATGCCTGTCTCAATAATGGTGGTACATAAGAGCAGATTGGCTCGTTGCGTCACAAAGTCACGCATCACGCGCTCTAGATCGCGTTCATGCATTTGGCCATGAGCCACAGCAATGCGTGCTTCTGGCAAGAGCTTTTCCAAAGACTGCTTGCGATTTTCGATCGTATCGACTTCATTGTGTAAAAAGTAAACCTGCCCACCCCGTTTGATTTCACGCAACACAGCCTCGCGAATTATGCCGTCGCTTTCGCGGCGCACAAAAGTCTTAATCGCCAAACGTTTTTGTGGGGCTGTGGCAATCACAGAAAAATCTCGAAGGCCCTCTAAGGCCATGCCCAATGTGCGCGGAATGGGAGTGGCGGTCAAGGTCAGCACGTCTACCTCAGCGCGCAGTGATTTCAAAGCTTCTTTTTGGCGCACACCAAAACGATGTTCCTCATCGATGATGACCAAGCCTAAACGGGGGAATTTCACATCACTTGAAAATAGTTTGTGGGTACCGATGACAATATCAGCCTCGCCTTTGGCCATGGATTCCAGTGCTGCTGAAATTTCCTTGGCGGTTTTAAAGCGAGAGAGCTCTACAATTTTGACGGGCCAATCGGCAAATCGGTCTTTCCAAGTCTCTGCATGTTGTTCGGCCAATAGGGTGGTTGGCGCCATGATGGCGACTTGTTTACCACCCATGACGGCTAAAAAGCTGGCACGCAGCGCCACCTCTGTTTTACCGAAGCCCACATCACCACAGACCAAGCGATCCATCGGTTTACCACTGGTCATGTCTGCAATCACAGCGGCAATCGCAGCTTTTTGATCGGCGGTTTCTTCAAAGCCAAAGCTTTCTGCAAAAGCTTCATAGTCATGTGCAGAAAACTCAAAAGCATGACCTTTGCGCAGAGCTCTTTGTGCATATAAATTCAGAAGCTCAGCCGCGGTATCTCTGATTTGTTGCGCAGCTTTGCGTTTGGCTTTTTCCCATTGACCGGAACCCAGTTGATGCAAAGGAGCTGATTCTGGGTCGGATCCTGCGTAACGACTGATAAGTTGTAATTGGGCCACGGGTACATACAAGGTCGCCGCATGGGCATACATCAAATGCAAAAACTCTTCTTCGCCATTACCCACATCAAGCAGAATGAGACCTTGATAGCGACCAATGCCATGCTCAGCATGGACCACGGGGTCGCCCACTTTCAGTTCGGATAAATCTTTGACCAGCGTGTCTACGTTGCTGGCTTCTTTGTCTTTTCCTTTGCGACGAGTTCTTGCGCTGGCAGCGAATAATTCGGATTCGGTGACGACAATGATTTGTGCATGACTGGCGACAAAGCCATCATGAATCGCGCTGTGAGTTAAGCACAGCTTCGCATCAGAGACTAAGAACTCTTGGAATGATTCCAAAATTTGTGGTTTGAGTTGATGCTCTTCAAGAAGTTGTCGAATCGTTTCGCGACGGCCTGGACTGTCGGCACTGATCAATACTCTAAAGGGCGTGTTCGCGATCAAATGCTTTAGTTTGCTGATTGGGTCAGCGTCTTTGCGATTGATGCCAATATCCGGTATTGGCCAAAAGACTGGCTCATGATTTTGAATGATTTCTTTTTGCAAACTGAAGCGGGCATGGGGCTTGAGTAGGCTGAAAAACTCATCGTTTTGTAAATACAGTTGTTTGGGTTCTAGAACGGGTCGTGAAGAGTCATGACTTAGAAAGTTATAACGTTGTTGAGTATCTTGCCAAAATCCTTGGATGGGTGCCTCAAGATCACCATGAAGTCCCAACCA
>JALRCP010000077.1 GCA_023257325.1 Polynucleobacter sp.
TGTCTAAAACAGATTGATAGTTAAATTGTATTTATTAATTTTTATGATAGTTTTTAACTAAATATCAATTATTCTTATAACCTATTGTTTTTTATGGATTTAAATTATTTTTTACTGGCCACTAGCATCGTAGCTCTGGCCGAAATTGGGGATAAAACCCAACTTTTATCCCTCATGTTGGCCGCAAAGTACAAAACTCATCACTGGGCGATTGTGGGTGGCATTTTTGTAGCCACCATCTTGAACCACGCCTTGGCCGCTTTCCTTGGTAATGTGATTTCTACATGGATTAGCCCCCAGGCCATGCAATGGATTTTGGGTGGTGGTTTTATCGCTTTGGGTCTTTGGTTACTGATACCTGACAAGCTAGACGGCGACGAAAACACCCCGCCCACTCAAAATGCTTGGAAAGTTTTTACCATCACAACATCGCTCTTCTTCATTGCTGAAATGGGCGATAAAACTCAGGTGGCTACCGTGGCTTTAGGGGCACGCTATGATGATTTGATGGCAGTGGTGATGGGAACAACAGTCGGCATGATGCTAGCGAATGCTCCGGCCGTTTGGTTGGGTAAGAAATTTACTAGGGCTTTACCAATCAAATGGGTTCACAGCATTGCCGCGATTATTTTTATTGCCATAGGCGTTGGCACATTATTGCTTGATTATTAATGGATGAACCAAATACTTTTCCTAATTAAATAAAGAGATCTTTCATGGCCAGAACAGAAACATCCGTGACCTTTTTAAGAAGTGAATATCAAGCGCCTGCGTTTCAGATTCAATCAGTTGATTTAGACATTGGATTAAATCCCTCTAAAACAATTGTGGTCAATCGCATGAGGGTCAAAAGGAACCCTGACTGCAATCAACAATCCTTGGTTTTGAATGGTGAAGAACAAGAACTGATCAGTGTTCGCATCAATGGTGAAATTATTTCTTCTTATGAATTAACACCGTATACCTTGACCCTCAATAAGGTTCCTGATGAATTTGAACTCAGCATTACAAGTTCTAATGCGCCCAATCAAAATACTTCATTAATGGGGCTATATATTTCAAATGGGAATTTTTTTACGCAGTGCGAAGCAGAAGGTTTTAGAAAAATTACCTACTTTTTAGATCGTCCAGACGTGATGGCCACTTATCAAGTGACTTTGCGTGCGATTAAAAATGACTTTCCCGTTCTGTTATCCAACGGCAATTTGATCAAACAAGAAGAATTGGGCAATGGTTGGCACAGTGCCACTTGGCAAGATCCCTTCCCAAAACCCTCCTATTTATTTGCCTTAGTGGCTGGCAAACTTCAAGCTATTGAGAGAACGATCAAGAGTCAATCAGGTAAAGAAAAGCTCTTGCAAGTGTGGGTTGAGTCCAAAGATTTAGAAAAAACCCAACACGCCATGGACTCTCTCATTGCCTCCATTCGATGGGATGAAAAACGCTATGGCTTAGAACTGGATTTAGATCGTTTCATGATTGTGGCGGTTGGCGACTTCAATATGGGAGCCATGGAAAACAAAGGCTTGAACATCTTTAACACCAAATTTGTCCTTGCCAACCCTGAGACCGCTAGCGATGTGGACTACAGCAACATTGAAAGCGTGGTTGCTCATGAGTACTTCCACAATTGGACGGGCAACCGCGTTACTTGCAGAGATTGGTTTCAGCTATCTCTCAAAGAAGGTTTGACTGTATTTAGAGATCAAGAATTTTCAGCCGATCAAATGGGCTCAGAGTCTGGTCGCGCGGTTAAACGCATTGAAGATGTACGCCTGCTCCGTCAAGTTCAGTTCCCAGAAGATGCCGGCCCCATGGCCCACCCCATTCGTCCAGACAGCTATCAAGAAATCAACAATTTCTACACAGTCACTGTGTATGAAAAAGGGGCAGAAATCATTCGAATGCAGCAAACCTTATTGGGTCGCGAGGGATTTCGCAAGGGTATGGACCTCTACTTCCAACGCCACGATGGCCAAGCAGTCACATGCGATGATTTTGTGGCCGCTATGGCCGATGCCAATCAAAAAGATCTCAGTCAGTTCAAGCGTTGGTATAGCCAAGCAGGTACACCACGCGTTCAGATTGAGGAGTCATTCAAGGGTGGCACCTATCAAGTTAAGTTGACTCAATCTTGTCCAGCCACTCCAGGTCAAGAAAAGAAAGAGCCGTTTCACATTCCCCTTCTCTATCGTTTGATTGGCGAAGAGAGTAGCTTATTGACTGAATTGAGCACCCCCGAAACTATCTCTGCTGTTAAGAGCGAACAGTTACTGGAGTTGACCGAAACTTCTCAGACATTGAGTTTCAAGGGTCTAAAACAACCACCTACTCTCTCCATCAATCGTCATTTTTCTGCGCCTATTATTGTCAATTTTGAGCAATCTGATGTGCAATTACTCAAGCTTTTACGCAACGATGATGACCCATTCAATCGCTGGGAAGCAGCCCAAAAATTGTTCATGAATAGCATCTTGAATCATGAGCCTTTGAACCAAGAAACCATTCAAGCACTTCAAGTGATTCTGCGAGATGTCACGCTTGATCCAGCTTTTAAAGATCTGGTCTTCACTTTGCCGGCTGAGAGCTACCTTCACGAACAAGTCACTGTGATTGACCCTCAAAGTATTCACCGGTCACGTCGTCAAGTGCGTCAACAATTGGCCCAAGTTCTTCAAGATGATTGGCTATGGGCTTATCAAGAACATCAAACTCCGGGAAGCTTTCGACCAGACGCGGTCAGCGCAGGCAAACGTTCACTCAAGAATTTGGCTCTAAACCTTCTAGCAGAAAGTGGATACCAGGCCATCAATGAATTGGCCAAATCACAATATGATCAAGCCAATAACATGACTGATCGTTATGGGGCGCTGGCTGTGCTTGTTAACTCATCCCTGCCAGATGCGGCTCGTTGCTTAAAACATTTCCATCAAACATTTGAAAAGGATGCTTTGGTCATTGATAAGTGGTTTGCCCTTCAAGCCTGCCGTCAAATTGATCTCAATCAGCCAGAAAGCGTTCTCAATGATGTTTTAACTCTCAGACAACATCCAGACTTCAGTATTAAAAACCCTAATCGGGCTAGAAGCCTAATTCATGCGTTTTGCATGAACAATCCCGGAGCTTTCCACCAGACTCCACAAAAGAGCTATCAATTCTGGGCGGATCACGTAGTTGAACTGAATCAAATCAATCCTCAAGTCGCTGCCAGATTGGCCCGAGCTTTGGATCGCTGGAAACAATTTGCGCCAAAGTATCAAGTTCATATGAAATCAGCACTAGAATTCATATCTAAGCAAGAAAACTTATCGTCTGACGTGGCGGAAGTGATTCAAAAAGCCCTGCACAGTTAATTGGAATATTTATGTCACAAGGTAAAAGCTTTATACAACACATCACAGAATTGGGATCTCGCGATTCGAAGATTCCAGCTTCATTGCTAATCTCCGTTTCAAAAGCATGTCAGCTAATTGCCAAGCAAGTCGAACAGGGTGCTTTGGCAGGCATTATTGGTTCAGCTGGTAGCGGTAACGTTCAAGGTGAAACACAACAAAAGTTAGACATTATTTCTAATGACATTCTGTTAGAAGCTTGCAGCAAAGATCAAACCCTAGCAGGCATGGCATCCGAAGAAATGGAAACCATTTTCCCCGCGAATCCCAATGGTCGTTTTTTGTTACTGTTTGACCCATTAGATGGCTCTTCAAACATTGACGTCAACGTTTCGATTGGTACTATTTTTTCAATCCTTGAAAAGAAATCTTCGGGCGAAGTCAGCGAAAAGGATTTTCTTCAAGCGGGTGTGGCTCAAGTGGCTTCAGGATATGTCGTGTACGGCCCACAAACCACTTTGGTATATACGATTGGTCAAGGTGTTCACATGTTCACTTTGGATCACGAAACCCAGGAATTTCTGCTCATCAAAGAAAACATTCAGATTTCTCCCGACACCAAAGAATTTGCCATCAATATGTCTAATATGCGTCACTGGGATGCTCCCGTACGACGCTATGTCGATGAATGCTTAGCAGGAGTTGAAGGCGGCCGTCAAAAAGACTTCAATATGCGCTGGATTGCCTCGATGGTGGCCGATGTTCATCGCATTCTTTGCCGAGGTGGCGTTTTCATGTACCCATGGGATAAGCGTGACCCTAGCAAACCAGGAAAATTACGCTTAATGTATGAAGCCAACCCCATGAGCTTT
>JALRCP010000116.1 GCA_023257325.1 Polynucleobacter sp.
TGATGCAAGGCGCTCATTTCTTTTCCCATGTTCTATGGACAGCTTGGTTCTCTTGGGCAACCAGTTTACTATTGGCTCTGATTTTTAAGCTTATTCCAGACGCTGAACTAATCCTTAAAAACAAGCAATCAAATTAACCCAATGTCAGTAAAAAAAATTACTAATCTTATCCAGCGCCGTATTTTTAATACCTTAAAGTATTCGATTGAAGGTTTTTTATTTGCTTGGCGCTCAGAAGAGGCTATTCGGATTGAGTGTTACTTAATGCCCTTGGTGATTATGGGAGCTATATATCTAGGACAGTCTAAAGTTGACCAGATCTTGATGATATCAAGCGGTCTTCTTGTTATCATGGTTGAACTACTCAATACAGCTATTGAGAAGACAATTGATCGCATTTCTACTGATCAACATCCTTTATCAAAGGTGGTCAAGGATGTTGGAAGTGGAGCAGTACTGTTGGCAATGATTAATTTTGTGTTTGTTTGGCTCGTTCTGCTACTTTAATTATTCCAAACACAGGCTTTTAGTTATCTTTGCTAGACCTCTTGAATAAGCGTCGCGGGCCTCTTTTTCATCAATACTAGCCAACTAAATCGTTAATGACATGGGTAAGTGTTTTAGCTTGTGCGATATGGCGTGTGAAGCACACCTAAAACCTCCCTTCAGTTCTGTTGGGAGGTTTTTTATTTTAGAAATAACATCTGCAAATCGTTGAGATATTGCAATCCCAAGGGGCTGGCTTTGAGGGTGCTCGGGTTGGAATCTAAAAGTCCTTTTTTGACAGCCACTTCTAGACTTTGATTGATAGCGCTGATTTCCAGGCCAGTTTTTTCTTTGAAGTCGGGGGTGGGAACTCCATTGATTAAACGCAAAACATTGAGCATGTATTCAAAAGGTAAATCATCTTTACCCAAAATACGCTCTTCAATCAGTGCGTGACCTTGATCAAAAATCTTTTGCATATAAGTGTCTGGATGACGCTCATTGGTTTGCCTTGCAATTTGATTGTGAGCAGAAATCTTGCCGTGGGCTCCAGCGCCAATACCGATGTAATCGCCAAATTGCCAATAATTCAAATTATGTTGGCAACGATGTCCTTTTTGGGCGTAAGCTGAAATTTCATAACGTTCATAGCCAGCCTGACTCAAGCGTTCCATCAGCGCATCTTGCATCGCGAATGCACTGTCATCGTCGGGCAAAAGAGGCGGATATTTGGCAAATAAGGTATTGGGTTCAAGGGTGAGGTGATACAAAGAGAGATGTTGAGTTTTGAATGACAGACCCTGCTCTAAATCTTCTAAAGCTTCAGCCAAACTTTGATTGGGTAGTGCGTACATCAAATCGATATTGACTTGATCAAAAATTTCCATGGCGGCTGCTATGGCTGTTTTTGCATCATGAGACCCATGGATTCGGCCTAAAGCTTTTAGTTTTTCATCGTCAAAACTTTGGATCCCAAGAGAAATTCTGTTGATGCCACTCTGAGCAAAGCTTTTAAATTTCTCGATTTCAAAAGTGCCAGGGTTTGCTTCCATGGTGATTTCGGCATCAGCGTTAACTGGCAGTAATGCCCGAATGTCTGATAACAATTGATCTAGACCCTCTGGCGATAAAAGGCTCGGTGTGCCACCACCGATAAAAATCGTATGAATTCTGCGACCCCACACTTTGGGCAAAACACTTTGAAGATCTCGTTTTAATGCTTCTAGATAGCGCTTTTCGTCAAACCCTTGCCTAGCAGTACCGCCATCCTTAATTTGATGAGAATTAAAGTCACAGTAAGGGCATTTCTTAATGCACCACGGAATATGAACGTACAGTGATAAAGGGGGCAAGGAGGTCAGCATAAGAAGTCAGCATGGAGTGCTGAATTTATTTTCCAGAGCTTGTTGAAGTAGGCGCAGTGCTTGACCTCGATGACTCAAACTATTTTTTTCTTCGGGGCTGAGCTCAGCGGCTGTCTTACCTAATTCAGGTACAAAGAAGAGTGGGTCATAACCAAAACCTGATTGGCCTTGAGGGCTGAGCAAAATTTCACCCATCCACTTACCAACGGCTATCAAAGGTTCGGGATCATCGGCTGATTCCAGGTAGACCAAGGTGCAAGTGAAGTGAGCAGACCGTTGCGAGACGCCTTCTAATTTTTTGAGGAGTAAGGCATTGTTGTCCGCGTCGGTGGGAGCTCGTTTTTGATCGCTCAATGCAAATCGAGCGGATAACACGCCAGGTAAACCACCAAGAGCGTCTACACAAATACCAGAATCATCTGCCAATGCTGGCAAGCCACTAAGTTTGCTCGCGTGTCTGGCTTTGGTAATGGCATTTTCAACAAAGCTCGGAAAGGGTTCTTCACAAGAAGAAATGCCCAGCAAACTTTGCGGTATGACTTCAATGGCCAATGGGCTTAATAGAGCATTGAACTCTTTGACTTTACCGGTATTGTTAGAGGCAAGAACAATTTTTCTATTGGCCATGATTCAGCATTCAATTAGCTTGCCAATGCAGCTTTTTGCAAGCGAACCAATTCTTGGATGCCACTTTCAGCTAAGCTGAGCAATTGATCTAATTCTTGTCTAGAAAATGCAGCACCCTCGGCTGTTCCTTGAACTTCAATGATGCCGCCTAAGCCAGTCATCACGACATTCATGTCGGTGTCGCAAGCAGAATCTTCGGCGTAATCTAAATCTAGGACTAGCAGACCTTGATAAATGCCAACAGAAATGGCAGCCACATGATCTTTGATGGGGTCTTGGGACAAAATCT